>PKCQ01000149.1 GCA_002862265.1 Planctomycetaceae bacterium
ATCGGCGACAAGGAAAAGGAATCGAACACCTGCATCTTAGTCGCTGAAATTCCTTGGAAAGAAAATGAGTCACTTTTCGTCAAGCTGAAAGCAAGCTCTAGGTTAATCGAGCAACAACGCACTAAGTTTGACAGCTTTATCGGCTCGATGAGTTGGTAACCCGCCCGTAGCCTCCTGCCACATTCCTAACGAACTCAACTCCTCCAACGTGAGGGAACAAAAAAATGGCGACTGCAACATTCGAAGCGGAAAACAGCAAGAGCATCCCAAGCCTCTCACCGTTTACGATCTTAAAGGCACTCGGCTCGCTCAAGATCACCGTAGCGATGTTCGCACTCGGTATCCTGATCATCCTTTTCGGCACCTTAGCTCAGGACGAGATGGACTTAACGGGCGTCAAGAAGGCCTACTTCACCTCTTGGATTGCATACATCCATATCGATGTATTGTTTCCAATCACCCTTAGTCCTCATGACACTCCTTACTGGGGTGGTTTTTACTTCCCTGGTGGTGCAACCATTGGTTTAGTGCTTCTCATCAACTTGATTGCTGCCAAAGCAACACGTTTCGGCATTCAAGCAAAGGGAGCTCAATTATCTACTGGCGTCATCGTTAGTGCCATCGGAGCAGGACTAGTGACGGCGGTTATTATGAGCGGACATGCCACCTCGGGACTCCAAGGCAAACCACCGATAGAATACGACACTCTGTGGAACCTGATGAGGTTCGGATGCGCGACCCTTGCGGTAGCGATGATCGGATATTCGATATTTGCGAAAGTCCCGCCTTTGGCGAGAAACCTTAGCATCGGAGCCTCCGTAATTTCCACATTGCTTTCCATTGCCCTTATCACAGACAAGTCACTACAACTTGACGATTCCGGACTCCGTATCGTTTGGCAGCTTCTCCAAGCCTCAGTTGCATCGCTCGTACTACTTGCGGGGCTGTGCCTACTCTTCAAAAAACGCGGTGGCAACGTATTGATCCACATTGGTGTCGGCCTGCTGATGGTCGGTCAGTTTGTTTTTGGCGACCGCCAGATCGAACAACGCATGACGATCATGGAAGGTAGGAGCACCAACCTCGCCTTCAACATGGAAAAGCTCGAGATCGCCATTATCGATGTTAGCAATCCCGCTGAAGACGTTGTGCATGTTGTTCCTGACTCCACCTTCAAACGAGTCGCAGGTACCGACAAGCTTATCGAAGACGAAGTTCTTCCCTGCAAGCTGCGCATTAAAGCCTTTTACAAGAACAGCAAGATTGAAGCCGCCCTGGAGGGAAGTAAGAATCTTGCAACAGCTGGATTCGGGGTAGAGAATTGCGCTGTCGAAGCCACACCGGTTGGTGGGGCCGTGATGAACGCCATCAATCTTGCCTCGGCCTATGTTGAAGTGCTCGATAAACAAGGCGTTTCATTGGGTACATACCTCCTTTCCCAAGAACGCAACGACACATTACATATTTACATGGGAGGAACTGGAAATAGTCCTGAAGAAGTCGAAATAGACGGGAAGAAGTTCGAACTTGCATTACGTTATCGCCAAGAGCACAAGCCCTACGATATTTTCTTAAAGGACGTGGTCCGCATTGATTACACCGGCACAGATACTCCGCGTGACTACTCCTCCGTGATCGACATTATCGACCGCGAAACGGGAGACAGCCAAGAAGACAAGACTTGGATGAACAACCCGATTCGCTATCGCGGTGAAACCTTCTATCAAAGTTCCTATAGCAAAGTCCCAACCAGCAGGGCTTCAACGGTTGAGGTCACAGGCCTGCAAATCGTTGAAAATGCGGGTTGGGTGATACCCTATGTTTGCTGCATGATGGTGCTCTGGGGAATGGCCGCCCACTTTGGCGAAGCCTTCGTCCGATTCGCAAGTCGCCTCGAACGTGAAGAACGCGTTGCTAGGAAAAAAGGAATTATCAAGCCCACTTCGCTGCCACTGATCTTCGGAACCGCAGCCGGCGGCATAGCCCTGCCCGTCATCGTCGCAGCATCGCTGGCGATGCCCAAGCGTTATGAGTCGAGTCAGATTGACTGGAATCGTGTGGCCTCGATACCGGTGCAGGACAAAGGACGAATCAAACCACTCGACACAGTTGCCCGCCATTTGCTTAAGACTTTTGCAGAGCCGATCTTTGGAATGACTCCAACGATCAAGGACAAAGAGGGCAACAAGTACTCTCCTAGCCAATGGTTCCTCAGCGTCCTTGCCGGGAAACCTTGGACCGTCGATGCCGAGATTTTCAGAGTGTACAACCAGTCTGCCAAGAACTTTCTCGAGCTCGACCCCAGCCGCGAGAACTCGCGATATTCCTATCGGGAAATCATCCCCAAAATGGAAGATCTCAGCCTGGAGATTCAAGAGATACGGAAGCGCCCTGCGGAGAAATGGACTTTCCGCGATCAGAAGCTCGTCGATGTTTATGGAAAGATCAATCTGTACTTCGGTATCAGCCAGAGTTATCGAGACCCCATGCCAGCTTTCGCGGCAGACGACCTCAATTCCACTGAGGAATTGCAGGCGTTTGCTGAAGCGTTCCGTAGAGCTCGATTCCAAGCGCAAGAGTTGCAACAAGGCAACCCTCCCGCGTTGATCCCTCCGCCGGGCGAAGCCACCAAGGAGAATTTAGCGAGTGCAAAGTGGCAAGCCTACGGGCCAGCCATCATGGATCAGCGGATTGAAGTAATATCCAAAGGCGACGACTTCGAAGAAAACGAAGCTGTTAACACTTTGGCTGAGATCCTTGCCAAATATCAAGTTGATGATGTGCTCGAGACCAACAAAGCGATCAAGAAGCACGTCCGATTACTTGAGGACATGCCGCTCGCCGCGACTCAGATGAGCGGTAGCGCAGCGGAAGCGTGGCTGAATCGATTCAGCCCGATTGTACAAGGCGTTGCACTCTACATTTTTGCTATCGCGCTCGGACTGATAGGACTACTCCTCCGCAACAATACAGCGATACGAATGACAACTTCGTGGATGATAGTCGGTGTGCTAGTCATTCACTCGATTGCAATCATCGCCCGAATCTATATTTCAGGCAAAGCTCCTGTTGTCAATCTTTACTCAGCTTCGATCTTCATTGGCTGGGTAACGGTGGTCGTAAGTCTGGTGATGGAATACATCTACAAGGTTGGGATTGCCAACTTGGTTGGCGCACTCATTGGTGCATGCACGCTGAGTGTCGCAGGCTTCTTAGACACCAACGATACGATGGCGGTACTTCAAGCTGTGCTTGATACGCAGTTCTGGCTCTCCACCCACGTCGTAACCGTCACGGCTGGCTATGGTGTTACCTACCTAGCAGGTTTCTTGGGCTTTGGCATTTTGCTCATGCGACTATTCACCAAATACGATTCCTATCCACAAGAAAAACGCCCCAAGAAGGCACAAGCCTTGCAACGCATCATGTACAGCATGTGCTACGGCGCCGTCTGCTTTGGCATCTTCTTCAGTTTCATAGGAACGGTCCTTGGCGGGCTATGGGCCGACGATAGCTGGGGGCGTTTCTGGGGCTGGGATCCAAAAGAAAATGGTGCCATGATGATCGTCATGTGGAACGCATTACTTCTTCACGCTCGCTGGGACAAACAAGTGGCCGAGCGCGGCTTCGCTGCTTTGGCTATCATGGGCAACGCCATCACTACCTGGTCGTTCTTCGGCACCAACCAACTCGGCATCGGGCTGCATGCTTATGGTGGCGCGGCCGTGGGGCAGGATGAATCAGCTCCCACACTGAACAAAGATCTTTTCGAAGCGCTGCGTGAAAACGGAAGTTACTACACGACTTTCGGTTTCATCATTTTCAATATCGCGTTTATTCTGCTCGCTCTTTTCATCACATCACTGCTCAAACAACGGGCTAATGCGTCCGAGTAATACTGACGGCTCGCCAGGAACTAGCTTTGAAGTCTGATACGGCATCAGGCACGACTCAATCGGACAACGTCCCGGACCTTTGGAACTCGGGGCGTTTTCAAATTATGCTTGCCGCGCTAATGTGGAGCACTAGTGGCTTCTTTGCCAAAGCTCCCTGGTTCGACGCGTGGCCAACGGAAACACGCGGCCTCTTACTTGCCTTCTGGCGAAGTTTTTTTGCATGCTTGATTCTGGTACCCATGATCCGTCGGCCACGTTTTCAGTGGCAGATGATTCCGATGGTAGTGTGCTTCGCCACCATGGTTTGGTCGTTTATGACTGCCATGGTGCATGGCCCGGCGGCGAACACGATCTGGCTGCAGTACCTCAGCCCTGCCTGGGTTTTGATAGCCGGGGTGTTCCTGTTAAAGGAAAAAGTCACACCAGCAGACTTCCGCATGTTCGGATTCTGCCTAGCTGGTGTCGTACTCATTCTGGCAATGGAACTTCGATCGGGTGCACCGATGTATGCAACCTATCTCGGCATCTTATCTGGAATGACATTCGCGGGTGTAGTGACTTGCATTCGCAGCTTGAAGGATGCCGATCCTGCGTTTCTTATCACCCTGAATCATGGCGGCACAGCGCTGGTGCTCTCGCCTTGGGTCTTGAGTAACACCGAATCTGTTTCAGTCGGCAGCTACGTCGCACTTGGCATGTTTGGAGTGTTTCAGATGTCGATTCCCTACGTACTTTTCGCGCGGGGCCTAAAGACGACTTCCAGCCCCGAAGCTTCAATTCTGACTTTAATTGAGCCAATTCTTGTGCCGCTTTGGGTCTTCCTCGCCTGGCGGAATCATCCCAGCTACGACGCTCCACAGTGGTGGACCCTCGCAGGAGGTCTCTTAATCCTTACGGGACTGATCGCGCGATACCTCCCACAAATACTCGGAGGAAACCGCGCGACGACTACGGATGACGCACTCGACGCAGAGGAATCTTAAGCTACCTTCTGGGCCTGCCGGGCTATCGGATCACGCGTGAGCGCAGGCTTCGAAGACGAAGGCCAGGGCCAGCAAACCGATGGCGAGCACGAGAATTCCCCCCAAGACCAACGATTGCAGAGAAGCGATTACGCCTACCGAAATTGCAGCACCAGCCTAAAGCAAGTTTCGCACCACAGCCGTCAGCCGATATCCCCCACGGTGAGATGAATCATCAACGTTGAGAATGTCAGCTCGTACTGCCTCCATTGCTACGATTATGAACAACAAGCAATTACACCTCAGAGCCGGTAGTGCGCACGAATAACCAAACTGCAATGTACTGGCTTGATCCTCAGCTGTAGCTTGCCTGTGGTCAACAATGTTTCGTCTTCGGCTTGCTCCAAAACAGGTTCCCTCTGCTGGAGCTCGCCCAATCTTTTCGAAAGTAGTCGAAGCACTGCATCCAATGGCGATGGCGAAAAGTCAATGAGCCGGTTCTCGGTCAAGATCTGCTCGAGTTGAGCTTTCAATGCAAGAATATAAGTCCGGAGTGTTCTTGCAAAATTGCGAATACTACGGAGATGAATTGAATAGTCAACTTTTCGCGTCGAAGGCGAAACAGTCGGTACATGCGCAATGTAGCACTAACCAGTAACAGATTTCCCTAAACCAATAGGAATCATGATCAAAGAACACAACTCATTTCACGAGATGCTCACGGAAGAAACGATCGCTGCGCTCAACCATCTGATCAAACCAGATTTGCTTGCCTAAGAAAGGATGCGGCGCGCCGTCAACAACGGTCATACCAACAGAAATCCCCAACAGTTTCGCCTTATGCCGAAACTCCTCTGCGCGAGTACTCTCATCGTCCATTTCCCCGGTAATATACCAGCAAGGCGGATCAGACGCATCTAAATGCTCCAAAGGAGAAGCGAGTTTGTAGACGGCGGGATTCTCGGCCTGGGAACCATTCAAGAAATCCTTCCAGATACCTCCACGAGCCTGGCTCTCGGAAACTTCTCGATTGCGAAGAGACATCAAGTGTGACTGAGCGCCCATTGGCACGGCGGCTTGAATGGTACTGCTGAATTCCACATTGCCTCCTTTGCCTTCCAGCTCTGGAACGCCTCCAGAGGTCGCCAGTAGCGCTGTCAGATGTCCTCCTGCCGACAGCCCGATCGCACCAATATGTTCTTCGTCAATCCCAAGCTCATCGGCATTTGCACGCAAGAATCGAACAGCAGCTTTACAGTCATGAATCGCAGCGGGAAACGGAGCTTCGCCGCTGAGCCGGTAAGAGATGGTGGCTGAGACATACCCACGAGCCGCAAGAGCCTGAGCGATATTCGTGTGGTTCCTGCGATTCCCCTTCGCCCAGCCACCTCCATGAATGCATACCACCGCCGGCAACTTGCCCCACGCCGACCTGGGACGATAAATATCCATCTCCAACTTGCGATCCCCGTAGCTGGCGTATGTCACATTGAGTCGCTCATTCAGTGAACTCTTGACGTCATTGGAAATTACCGTGCGACCATCTTGGCTGCGTTCTTGCAGCCCGGCATCGCGAGCATCAAGTCTCATTTCTTGCTGAAAAAGAACTGCCATGCCTCGCAACTTTCGCGAGATCTCTCCATTTCGAACTAGCATCGTTTCGCCTGAATCATTGGATAGATCGTAGAGTTCGAGACTCGGGTTTAAGTAGAGCTTCCAGTTTTTCCAGCGGACGGCCGATAAAGCACCTTGGCTACCGTGATAGAAAAATGCATCGTTGTACTCATGCCTCTTGATAAGTGCCTTCCATTCCTCAGGTGGAGCCCAGCGACGGCGAAGCGGAACTTCAGCATTCAAGGACTTGTTCAATCCTGGTGTTGGAACTGATTTCGTCTCGCCTTTAAGGAGCGGGCTGATGTCTCGGCCATCGATCACGGGGCCATCTGGTACTTTGATCCCGGCCAGTGTTGCTAATGTAGGATACCAGTCCATCGCACGAATCACGGCCGACGACTCGGCGCCTGACTGCATACCGACTCCAGGGCCCCAAGCAATAGCAGGCACACGAATCCCCCCTTCGTAAGTCGACAGCTTGCGTCCCCGGATAGACTGATTGGGGGTACGCCCAGGACCACGACCATTGTCTGAAGCGTAAACGACCACCGTGCGATCTTGCAATTCATTCTCATTTAGAGTTTCGAAAAGCCGGCCAACATGATGATCCATCTCTTGAATTGCATCGCCATAATAACCCCACCTCGACGTCCCTTTGAATTCCTCGCTCACGCCCAAAGGTTTGTGCAACATGGTGTGCGGCAAATAGAGGAAAAAGGGCTGCGACCTATTCTTCTCGATGAATTGAATCGCCTCATCGGTATAGAGTTTTGTCAGCTCGGCTGGATCTGCTGGCTGCTTCACAACATCATCGTTTCGCACCAGTGGCACGCCTTCATCACCGAAGTAAACCACTTCGACGGGATCCAGGTTGTGCAGCAAGCCAAAGTAGTGATCGAAGCCTTGATTCTTGGGCAAGAATGGCCCGCTGAAACCCAAGTGCCACTTCCCAATGCACGCGGTTGTGTAACCGTTTTGCTGAAAGAGCTCAGCCATCGTCAGTTCGTTGGGATGGATTCCGGAATCTGAATCAGCGCGATGCACCCAGATATGATTACCAACTCGCCGCGGATAGCATCCGGTCAACAGACCTGCCCGAGAAGGGCTGCAGATCGGCGCTGCAGCATAGTAATCGGTGAAACGCGTTCCCGCCTTGGCCATCGCATCTATGTTAGGAGTCTCAACCTCGCTCGCACCGTAGCAGCCGAGATCGTAGTACCCTTGATCATCTACGAAGATGAAGATCACATTCGGCGGACGATTCTCTACTCCGGCTGCGACTACGGACGCACCAAATAATACGGAGACGGAGAGAAAGGCCAAAAGAAAGCGGCCTGTGAGCCAAGAAAAACGCATCTACCTTCTCCAGAATTTTGACTTCACGAGATCCGAATATTTTAGTCGAACAGCAGAGGCAAGTAGGCCTTAACGGGCGGCGAGCTATTACGGCGGGCATTGAACTTGCCAACTCATAAGCATTTACGACTTCCGCCAGGCCGCCGGAACAACGCTACGCTCGTTCGCGGCCCACAAAACTATGAGCGCGAAAAAAGATGCGTTCAACAACGCATCTTTTGAGAAGTAAGAATTGACGCTTTGTGCCTACAGCCAGCCTTGGGCGACCAGTGAGAATCTCACGACGAGTCCGGCAACGACGACGCTTACCATACTCATCAGCTTCAGCAATATGTTCAGACTTGGTCCGCTGGTGTCTTTAAACGGATCACCAACGGTGTCGCCAACAACTGCGGCCTTGTGAGCATCCGAACCTTTGCCTCCAAGTTCACCGCTTTCGATGTACTTCTTGGCATTGTCCCATGCTCCACCCGAATTGGACATAAAGATGGCGACACAAAATCCGGCCGAAAGTGAGCCTGCAAGTAATCCAAGAACGCCGCCAACACCTAGTAAGATTCCAGTGACCAGTGGAGTGGCCAGCCCAAGAATCGATGGCAGCACCATCTCCAACTGAGCCGCCTTGGTACTGATTGCCACTGGCCTTTGATAATCCGGCTTCGTCTCACCTGTAAGAATTCCAGGCGTTTCTTTTAGCTGCCGACGCACTTCTTCAACCATTCCTTGCGCCGCGCGTCCGACGGCTTTCATCGTCAAAGCGCAGAACACAAAGGTGGCCATGGCTCCAATAAACAAACCAATCAGAACGCGAGGATTCATCACGGTCGCGTTGTAGTAGTTCGTGAAGTCGACCAAAGTCGCAGAAGGCAAACTCGTCAATTCGCCGCCGTCGACAAACGAGGCCGTCGCGCTGTTCTCACCATCTTCGCGAGGTTCCATCAAGGTTGGTTTGATCTTGGCTGGACCATTGGAAAAGCTGATGTCGCCCCAAGCCTTCCGTCGCTCATCATTCAACAACAAATGTGGCATCACCAAAAACGAGTGGCGTTCCTCGCCATTCTTCCAAACCACGAAGCCGGGCGAAACTTTGTAGAGTCCATCATCAACGACTTCGGCAACAACATCATTCGCCCATCGGTCAAAGCTGATGCGTACTTCCTCGACGTACGCCGCTAGCAGCGCTAGAGCTGTCAACGCGGCTGAGCCAATTGCGAAGCCTTTGCCCGTAGCCGCTGTGGTATTACCTAGCGAATCCAGTGCATCGGTTCGCTCGCGCACCTTGGATTCCAGTCCAGCCATTTCAGCATTGCCGCCAGCATTGTCAGCGATCGGGCCGTATGCATCCGTCGCCAGAGTGATCCCTAGAGTACTCAGCATTCCAACTGCGGCGATACCAACACCGTACAACCCAAGTGCAAAGTACTGCGGCTCGTTCAAGTTGCCGCCACAGGCAAAGCCGAAGGAGAGCAGGGTGGCAAAGCAGATAACAACGACTGGCGCCCAAACACTGCTCATGCCGTCAGCAACCCCTCCGATGATGATCGTCGCAGGCCCAGTTTCGGCCTGCTTGGCCAATTCCTTGGTCGGCTTGAATTCGTCGCTGGTCGCGTATTCAGTGTACTTTCCGATGATCCAACCAGCCGCGAGACCGACGATCACACTAAAAGCAATACCCGGGATCGGCCCAAACATCGCATCGGGAACGGTGGGCATCAGGAAATAGGCCAACCCAATCGTCGCCACACATACAGTTACAGAAGAAAAGTTAATTCCGCGTCCCAACGCGGCGAGCAAGTTCTTTTGGCTCGCGTCTTCCGTAGTTCGCACCAGATAAATACCGGCAATGGAAAGCAATATCCCAATGCCGGCGATACTCATTGGCAGCAAAATGGCTCTGAGCTGGTTTTGCTCTTTGACACCTTCCGCCAGCCCTGGAATCAGGTCGGGATTTGCGAAAGCCGCAACACCAAGGGCTGCCGTCGCCAAGATCGAGCCGCAATAGGACTCATAAAGATCCGCTCCCATTCCGGCAACATCGCCAACGTTATCGCCAACGTTATCTGCGATAGTGGCTGGATTCTTGGGTGAGTCCTCACTCATACTTTGTTCGACTTTACCGACCAAGTCGGCGCCAACGTCCGCAGCCTTGGTAAAGATGCCTCCGCCGACTCGAGCAAACAAAGCTTGTGCACTAGCCCCCATTCCGAAGCACAGCATTGCTACGGTAATCGCTTCCAGCGAGAGTGCGTTTTCTTCGCCAACAAAGGTTGGCCAGCCCCAGTACAGGATCGCAAACCGAACAGTAATGTACGACAACCCAAGCCCAACAACGGGCAGGCCCATCACGGCGCCGCTACGGAAAGCGACTCGAAGGCCTTGATTGAGAGACTGCTGGGCCGCAGCTGCTGTCCGAGCACTTGCCTGCGTAGCGGTTTTCATCCCGAGCCAACCACTCAAGCCGGAGAAGAAACCACCGGTCAAAAAAGCGATCGGTACAAATTTGCTTTGCAAGCCAAAACCGAAGGAGGCTATCGCCAAAAGAGCTGCAATCACCAAGAATACGATGGTAACCACGATGTATTGCTGCCTCAAATAGGCGTTCGCCCCGTCTCGAACCGCACCAGCGATGGAGACCATTTCTTCGTTGCCTTCGTCGCAAGACATCATCCACTTAAAAAAGAGGAATGCTTGCACGAGCGCAATGATGGATGCCGCAAATGCTACAAACCAGACGAAGACTTCCATGGCCTGTTTGTCCGCTTGATTATGAAGTACCGAAGTAGTCGAATTTTACTGAGGTACGGGGGCTGGTCGTAAATTAACATCAATTGAATTTCTTGGCGAGTGTAGCCAACGGAGTTTTACCTTACGCAGCTCCAGCGGTGCAGTTTCGTACCTTGCCTAGAACCATGTACGTGATGAACTCCCGTGCGGTCGGCAGCCAGCACTCCGATTGGCCACATCGAAAAATACGGAAGATGGGTGCCTTGGGCATTCTACTTAGACTCACCTCGGATTGATGTCGCTACCAAAAAGCCGCTTCGAACTGCGCCTTCCATAGTCGCTGGCCATCCGGTTTGTGTCCAGTCACCAGCCACCCAGAGCCCTTGCACCCCAGTCTTAGCCTCAGGCCGTAACTCTTGAGTTCCGACCCCCACCGAAAAAACAGCTTTGGGATCCGTTACCACCCGATGCCGCAACAACCTAGCGTCGGAAACTGCGGGAAAAACCGCCGCCAAGTCGTCGACCAATTGCCCCGCCAACTCGTCCGCTTTGGGGAGATCGCGCGAAGCGCTAACCACAATCTGATAGTAATACTCGCCTGCGCTGGACTCCACTCCTTCACTAGGCCCAGGAAAAACCCACTGGCAAAGTCGTCCCACGATTACGGCATGAGGCTTATCGATCCAGGGACGATCCCACCAAGTGTGAATTCCCGTGATTGGAGAACTCTCCAATTTTGTGCTCTGCGCAACGATTTTGTCGACAACATCAAGTTCGCTTTGTGGAAGATCGAATTGCAATTTCGTCAAACGATACCACGGCAGAGCCAATACGACCTGATGAGCTCGCACTTCTTTGCCTTTTGCAGCAACCACAAACCCCTCTTCCTCTCGAGCAATTCGAGAAACCGGAGAAGACATTTGACAATCGACTCCGAGACTATTTAGTTTGTCGCGGGCCTGGACATTCAAAAGTTCATTGAGAGGTCTTTCGGGCACTAGCAAGTGAAATGCATCGCGACGCTTCATAAAACCGTCTTGCAAAACTTTGGCTACCGCCGCCAAGGAAACGCGATGGCACTCTTCGCCCAAAGCACTCACTATGATCGTCGCCCAAAAACGCTGAATCGCATTTTGCGTTTGCCCAACTTTCTTCAACCAGTCGTACCCTGAGATTTGATCGAGCTCGGCCGAACTTGGGTCGAGCCGGTAGATCTTGAGCATACCGCGTGCAATGGCGAGTCGATCGTGCACTCTTAAACCCGGCCAACGCCATAGCCAATGGCCGATGTGCAGAGGTGCAGGCAATGGCAATTGGGAAAGTGGAGCGTACTTGCCTTCTGGTCCGTAAAAGTGCAAGGTATCCTGCGGCCTCCAACCCTCCTCTTGCCCGAGCACCGAGATAAGTTCCTGCATCGCGGTGTTGCACTTCATCGCGACATGCTGGCAATAGTCGATGGTCTTTTCTAAACCGCCAGATTCAGGACCACTGAAAGAACCGGTCCTTCCTCCAAGCCTTGACTTCGCCTCAAAAAGATGCACCGACAAGCCGTACTCCGCTAGTCGAAGAGCTGCCGCAATACCAGCGAGCCCCCCACCGACGATCGCTACATCGACGACATTGTCCACACCAGCGCCCCTTGCATTCCCCAGGCCTCCTTCACTCATCGAGTCGCCTGCTTAAGTTCAAGCGATGCAGGACGGGCCGGCAGTGATTTGGCAAACGAGACCCCTGGAAAAAAATGACTGAGCAAGAGCTTTGTCTTCTGCCATGCCCGTAGTCGAATCCTCCTACCAGTCCATAAATCTTCCTTGTGACGAATCACTTCCTCCAGTAATTGACGGTAGCTCCGCCACATCAGCGAGAACATTCGCTGCGAGTCTGGAGTCAAATACTCAATGGTGGCCCATCCTTGCTCGTAGCGATCAAAGGCTGTTCGGGCAACGCTCTCAACCAGCCCGGTCCAGTCGCCACTGGGCTGTCCTCCAAGCCAATCTGCCTCACTGACTTCATACTGACGGAGCGACTCCAAAGGCAAATAGATTCGTCCAGAAGCCGCATCTTCCTGAACATCTCTAAGAATGTTGGTCAATTGAAAGGCTTGCCCACAGACAACGGCTGTTTCAAGAGGGACTTCTTGATCGACACTCCAGATGTGAGTGCAAGCCAAACCCACAGCTGAAGCAACGTAGTAGCAGTATTGGTCAAGCTCTTCCCATGTCTCGAAACGGCGCTCAGACGCGAGATCCATTGAAACGCCTTCGACGATATCGTCCAGCAAGCTGATCGGAATCTGAAACCGAGAGACTGCATCCAATAGTCCTGGCCAGAGCTCGCTATATGGCTCAAGCAATTGTTCAGACGATCCAGAAAGCGGCTTGCTACTTTCGATTTGCCCAAGCCTTTGCCGCCAAGCGCCAAGAACTAGCTGTTTTTCTTCCACAAAGCCATTCGCATCAGCCAAATCATCGCTGATTCGCGCGAAGGCATAGAGTGCATCCATCGCACGGCGACGATCCGGTGCAAGCAAACGGAACGAAGCATAGAAATTACTTTTACTCCGACGACAAACATCGCGGCACCAAGCGTAGCTCTTCGATACTTCGGAGGAATTGTTCACAGTCGGGACAAGTATCAATAATCAGTAAAGATATCGCAGATGCTATGGAAAAGCGGTCAAGACCTTCGGAACTCCTGAAACGCTCTCAGGAACGCGTCTGGGCAAAGCCGACCAAGCTCGTGACGTGCTCAGCGACGCTACTTGCGCAGAAGCAGCACTCTCATGAGCAACCATGCTTTCTGGAACTTGGAAACGATGGGCCGACGAGTCCAAACGTCGTAACTTTGTTGCTCAATCGCCGTTAATATCGACTCGCCGCCACCGATAAACAACTTCACGTCCGTCGAAAGCCAGCTAGGTGTCATACCGATGAGGTCGCTACCTCGAACGAAATATTTTCTCGTCTCGGCAACCCAGCCCTTGAGCATCGATTGAAGTTGCGAGGTAGGTTGCCGGTCCAAAATCATCTGCTCCGTCACCTCGTGCTCGCCCCACAGTTCAATTGGGGCGTAGATTCTGCCGACCGCGGCGTCGCGCGACATGTCCTGGCAGAAATTCGCGAGCTGCAGACCGGTACAAACATCATCACTTCTGGCGATTGCCTCTGGCTCGTGGCAGGCAGCCAAGTGCAATAGAATTCGGCCTACCGGATTCGCCGAACGTCGACAGTAATCGACTAACTCATTCGCATTCTCATAGCGAAATACCCGGCGGTCCTGCCGAAAAGCACTCAGAAGGCCAAGAAACAGCTCGGGCTCCAATTCATACTTCTCGATCGTAGACTTCAGTGCGGTCAGAATCGGATGCCGAGGCTTGCCTTCCCAGCACTCCATGAGCTCGGCTTGCCATTCGTCGAGCAGTTGAAGACTCTCCGCATTATCCTCGATTTCGTCTGCCAAGTTGTCGGACCAACGGCAGTAAGCGTAAACATTGAAGAAATCTTGCCGAACTCTTCGCGGTAAAAGCCAACTCACCACCGTGAAGTTTTCGTACTGCTTGCGAGCCCAATTACGGCAGTAATCCTCGGCCGCGGACAGCCCATTCTTCGCAGGTTCTTCGCCGAAGGGCTGCCAGCGTTTGAGTTCTTGCAAGAAAAAAGCTGCTTCCCCGTTCGTCACTTTGGCCGTTTCCCGCATAATAAGATAGTAGGGGCGTCAGCCCGTAAGACCAACCACAGCCCGACGCACGAGCGAGGCCCTCGCCCTACCACGCTGGCTGTAGGCGTGGCCACGCTGTCGCTTCGGGTCAGGAAGCCGACAGCACGCAAACAATCTAGAAATACTTGAGTCACCTATGGAAATCGTTCTAGCCGCTCCCAGAGGATTCTGTGCTGGGGTCAACATGGCTGTGTCCAGTCTGGAATTGGCTCTCAAGCACTTTAATCCTCCAGTCTACGTTTATCACGAGATAGTACACAACCAGTACGTCGTAAAGACCTTCGAAGGCAAAGGAGCGATTTTCGTCAACGAGCTAGAGGAAGTCCCGCCAGGCTCCACCGTTCTTTTTTCAGCCCACGGCGTATCGCCAGAGATTCGACGCATCGCCCAAGAACGCAATCTGTTC
>PKCQ01000606.1 GCA_002862265.1 Planctomycetaceae bacterium
GGTCATCCATGCGAAAGGCCGACAAGCCGGGCCAGTTGACTTTGTTCGTAGTCATTCTTGATCCTGTTAATTTTACAGCCACGAAGATCACTCTCGCTTTCTCGAAGGCAAGCTCGCTTCGGAAGCAAGACGGCACATAGCAATGGCCTTTATAAGAATCAGGCTGGCTGTGAAGCGCTTGGGCGAGGCACCAGAGAGCGTAACATAAATGCTTAAATCCATGCGAGGGTCCTGGTCACCGGTTGGGTGTTGCTCTAACTTGCTGACCAATCGAAAGGAACAACAACTATGAAATCGCTTCGCCGCGTCAAAATTAAACGCAAATACACTCGCTCCAGCCCCGGGAGTGTGCTCTATCAATCTGGTGAGACAATCGTGCTTTGCACAGCCAGTATTGAAACCAAGGTTCCACCTTGGCTAGAGGGCTCGGGCAAGGGCTGGGTGACAGCAGAGTACAACATGCTGCCGCACAGTACCAACAAACGTAAGAAACGAGATCGCGGCAAAGTGGATGGCCGCACGACTGAAATCCAACGGCTGATCGGACGTAGCTTGCGGGCTATCATCGACTTGCGCAAGCTCGGTGAACGCATGGTTACGGTTGATTGCGACGTTCTGCAGGCTGATGGCGGCACGAGAACTGCTAGTATTACTGGTGGTTTTCTAGCTCTAGCTGACGCACTTTATCCCGACTTCAAGAAGACTCCTCCGGACGAACATCCACTGCACGATAGCGTCGCCGCCATTAGCGTTGGCATAGTTGGCGGCAAACCTGTTTTGGACCTCGACTACGAGGCAGATTTTGCTGCCGAAGTCGACATGAATGTGGTCATGACCGGGAGCGGTAATTTTGTCGAAATCCAAGGCACGGGTGAAGAGGCCACGTTTGACGACGCACAGCTCGCTTCGATGCTGAAACTGGCTCGTAGCGGCATCAAGCAGCTGACTGAGAAACAGAAGACTGCTCTTGGTAAACAATGGCCGCTCGCATAGTAGTCGACCGCAAGAGAAGAAAAATCAATGCGTAGCGATCATTGAATCTAGGAAGCCGCATCGGCGTTGGCCGGTTGCGCGATCCGCCGTAGATGGCCTGCTCGTAAAGCTCCACAAACTCTCGCCACGCCTGAACATCGCTCGAGCCCGCAAGTCTCAGTACCAAGCTGATTCGTGTTTCAGGCAGTGGTGGCACGAGTAACCGATATGAGAAGAGATTGGACCTGAACTTTAAAAGCAAACGCGAGAATCATGCGACGCAAAGTTGACTCGCAGAGTTCCCGCCTGCGCAAGAAGACACTCGTAGCGGAAGCCCTCTACTGACAGCAAAAAGTTGAGAATTTCGCGATAGACGATTTCAGCAGGATCGTATGAAGAGAGGCTGCCCCCAGAGGAGCCAGCCTTTCCAATTTTCAGGTACGCTCTCTCAGCTAAGTTGCCTTAGCTGAAGTCGATCAGCTTACTTGCATCCGCAACCGCTGCTAACCGAACCGCATCCGTCACAACCGGTGTTGACCGGGACTTTAACTTCTTGAGCAACCATGATCGTCTTGCACACTTGAACTTCCTTTTGGGTCGTTACGGGAACGCAAACGGTGTATTTCTCAACCTTGTTTTCGTTTACACGATCCATCACGGTAACGGTGTACTCTTGATCTTCTTCAACAGTATCGTACTCGGTTACGGTGTACTGACGAGTCTTCTCAACTGGAACTTGAACTTGCACTTGGCGTGTTCGCTTTTTAGTTGACCAGGTGGTCTTAGGAATTGTGCGAGTGCGCGACTCTTGAACCGTCTTGCAAACTTGTTGCTGACGAGTGCGATCTTCAGTGGTGTAGCTGCACTTCTTGACCTTACGATTTTGTTGCTCTTGGCGGTACTTGGTTACTTGGTAGTGTTGAGAACGCTCCTCTTTACGGCAAAGATTGACCGTAATGGTGCGGCTACGCTCTTCCATACGATTCTTCGGAAAGTTAACCATGCGGCTTCGCTCTTCCGTACGAGTCTTTTGAATGGTGACCATTCGAGTCTTTTCTTCGGTACGGTACTTCGTAACCGTCACAGGACGAGTGCGAGTCTCGGTACGGCACTTACGAACCATTTAGCTGTAAGGTTGCTCAACTTGCTGAATCGTGTAGGTGGTGCAAGGAACTTGCTCGGTAACGATATTCGGAACCCAAACGCGACGCTGAACAGTGCGAGTGCAACCACTAGGAGCACATCGGCCACAAGGGCTACCGCATCCACCGCAACCCGTATTTTTAGCGTAGCCACCACAAGGATTTGCAGCAACTTCTCGGGTAACGCACTGATAACTACCCATGTCCTTGGTGACGGTTCGCATAGTCGTTACAGGAACGCGCTGGCAAACAGTGAGAGTCGCAGTAACTTCCTCGGTGTAAGGAACGCAGACGGTGTATTTTTGAGTCTTCATCACTTCACGAGGTACACGCTTGGTGACCTTGCGAGTACGAGTCTCTTCGCGTGGTACACACTTGGTCACAGTGACAGTGCACTCACGAGTTTCTGGTTGCATCGTGGTTACGTCGACCATCCGGGTCTCCATAACGCGTTGTGGCACCACGATGGTCTTCGTGGTGTACGGGGTACCGCAATCAGAGCTAACGGTAGTTTCGCAATCGCCACATTTGCCGCAGCTTGCACGGACGGAACTGTTCGCACACATTGCGACCAACGCAATCAGTAGAAAGAAGGGGCGAAATTCTATTCAGGATCTCCTCAAGAGGCTTTTGAATGTTCAAGCGACCAAGCCCGTGACTCTACCGCGACGGGCAGCTGCGCCTCGAAACATTACAGTACCGTTACAGAACTTCAGTACCGGCGGCAAACCGCCCGCAGAGCTTAGCCTGCCCCTACATTTCACTCATGCCTCCCCTTTCACCCATTCTTATGAGAGCTCAAACCCAAATACACACTGACTTCCCGGCTTAGAAACTAGCTCTGTTTGGAGACTACGCACTCGCATCCTCACTACCCCTGCGGAAATTCGCTGATCTGTACCTGCAGCGGATTCTGAGTATGTGGCTTTGCGTTGCCGAAACAATTGGACAGCCCTATACTTGCGGCGTCAGTTTAAATTTTGGGACGATAGAGCACGGCTCTCACGAGCCCTGCAGCTCTAGCCCGTTGGTGGGGGTGATTACTTGTCTGGCTCCAACAAGTTGTTGTGGATTCGACCTGAAGAATCGAATGGGGATACCACCTTGGCAGGCTTGGTTTCCGAAAGCCAAGAATTCGAGGTCGTCACCAATTTGGCCGAAGCGATTCGAAAGTTAAGCCGGAACCGGTTTGAAGGCGTAGTCTTTGGACATCCTGGAGACCCGCGATCCGACGTCATCCGGCTCTTTCAAAACGAGCATATTCTAGATGGACTCAAGGATGGTGTCGTCTTAGTCGACTCGGAAATGCGCATCTCATGGGCCAACGAATGCTTCAGAAACTGGTCGCATAGCGAATCCCCCGTGGATCAGCATTTCTACACTGCCTTGGGCAAGTCTGAGATTCTTGGCCCCAACTTCTGCCCTTTCAATACTTCTCTTGCCACCGGCACGCCGAGCTGTAGCAGTCTGATTACCGATCAGAATCGATATTTTCAAATTCATGTTGCACCTCTGATGACCGCAGCAAGCGAAGAAGCATCGCTGGTGGCAACGATGACTGACATCACAGGTGAGATGTTGCAGCAGCAGAAGTTAGCCGCCATCCATCAAGCAGGTCGGCAGCTTACAGACCTGAAGCCAGACGAAATCTTCGCCATGGATACTCAGGCGCGGATCGATCTTCTTAAAGACAACATTCGACATTACACTGAAGATTTGCTGGATGTAAGTGTTCTGGAGATTCGCCTACTTGAGCAGTCGAGTCAGAATTTGATGCCCCTTCTAAGCGTGGGCATCAACCAAGAAGCTGAGAACCGAACGCTTTTCGCACTTCCCAAAGACAACGGTGTCACTGGATACGTTGCCGCAACGGGTAAGAGCTATCTGTGCGAAGACGCGAGCAAGGATCCGCTTTATCTGGAAGCTATCGATGGTGCAGGCAGTTCGTTGACTGTTCCACTGCTGCTGCACGATCTGGTCATCGGTACCATCAACGTGGAGAGCTCCAAGGTGGGAGCCTTCGATGCGGATGACATGCAATTCCTAGAGATCTTCTCTCGTGATGTAGCGGTAGCCCTAAATACTCTTGAGCTACTTGTCGCCCAAAAGAATAATGCTGCACATCAGAGTTTCGAGGCGATACACCGTGCAGTTGCATTGCCGATCGATCGTATTCTCAATGATGCCGTCAATACGATTGAAAATAACATTGGTCGCGACCCCAGAGTGGTCGAAGGCTTACAACGCATCTTGCAGAATGCGCGCGACATCCGCACCGTGATTCAATCCATTGGGCAACGCATGGCCCCAGCAGAAGCCGTTCCAGCAGGCTGTACAGAACAGCTCCATGAAAAGCTGAGAGGGCGCCGAGTTCTGGTCGTTGACTCTGAGGGCTCGGTGCTGAACGACGCTCACACACTATTGGAAAAGTTTGGCTGCATCGTCGAAGCAGCCCATTGCGGCGATGAAGCCGTAAACATGTTCCGCAACAGTCGGTTAGAAGCCAGCTACGACGCGATTATTTCTGCTGTGCATTTGCCTGACTACAGCGGCTATCAATTGATGTTGCGACTTTTAAAAGTAACAGAAATTGTTCCGATGGCACTGATGCAAGGATTTGGCTGGGACCCTGGACACTCCATCGTCAAGGCTCGTGAGGCGGGTCTGCATCCGAAGGCGATTCTATACAAGCCTCTTAAGCTAGCGCAGTTGCTGAGCGTCGTCGAATTACTTATCGACGAGAAGACGGCTTTATGAGTGCTAGGTTCTAAGCTGCAATGCCCATGCCCTGGTTCATTCTTTTTGTCGCCCTTGTAGGCAACTGTGGATTCTGGCTGTTCTGGTTCAACCGAGTCAATGCCACTGGAATTCGGCGTCCGATTACCAAGGCGATCGAGAAGCTCATCGTATTCGTCTGCTTCTTGATTCCAGCCCTCATCTTCGCCATAGAAGGAAGCGCAATAGCAATTTGGCTCAGTCTAATCGACGGCAGCCTAAGTCTACCTGATGCACCCATAGCCACTTACTACGGCGGATTCTGCGTTATCAGCTTTTTTGTGCTAGGCGCTCTTTGGGTCGAGTCGCGTCGTTCCCTGAAGCCTCCAAAGCAATTGATTTCGGAAACGACTGAACTCCACGACGTGCATGCAGAAGTGGGGACTCCAGCGAATAAGGCCACGTCCTGGCTAATCCAAGTGCCGGGTAACCAGATCGGTCAACTAAGTGTGACTCGCAAAGAGTTTGCTTTGCCTCGCGCCATTCCTGAGCTGGAAGGATTTCGGATTGCACACATTTCAGACATTCATCTGACAGGTCAGTATCAGTTCAAGCACCACGAATTTGTTCTCGATCGCCTGATGGAGCTAGAGGCCGACACCATTCTCATCTCTGGGGACCTTATTGATCATGATCACTGCCTGTCTCAATTGGATCAACTGATTGAAACTATGCATGCCAAGTATGGCGTCTATTTCGTCTTCGGAAATCATGATCTTCGTTTGAAGGACATGATAATGCTTTCGCGGCGCATCACAGACAAGGGTGCGATCGATCTAGGGCTAGAAAATCGCAGCTTCGCCGTAGGTGACGCGATTGTGACATTGTTCGGTAATGAAAGGCCATGGCTCGAAAGACGCTCTGCCGAACAAATCGCAGCTCAACAGGAGGCTGCAGCACCCAATGAAAACCACTTTCGAATTGGCGTTAGCCACACTCCCGACCAATTCAATTGGGCTCGTCGTTGTCATTGCGACTTGCTTTTTGCGGGCCACACGCATGGCGGGCAAATGCGGCTACCTGTTCTAGGCTCGCTGCTCTCGCCAAGTCTTTACGGAAGCCGCTACTCTTCAGGTGTTTTCCATCGCCTTCCAACGTTAATGCATGTTTCCCGCGGAGTTGCAGGAACTTATCCGCTGCGTTGCTTCTGTCCGCCGGAGATCAGTCTCATCACGCTGCGTTGCACCAATTCTTCAGACTTGGATTGCAAGAATATCTAACCGGCCTAACGATGTGCCTTTTGGAGTTTGTCTTGCGTTCTTTTCCAACCGTGGGCCAAGTTGTTTAGTTCAGTTGTCATCCGATTCGATTCAGCTGGCGTCCACTGGTAGTCCCCAGGTGTACGCTGGTAGTTTTCGGATGGACGCCGGAGTTTGCTTTGGGCACTGTCGGCTCGACGCAAGCGACCGTGAGTTCGCAGTAATGACTCACTGTAAAGATGCCCGAAGTCGGATTGCAAGTCATCGAGTAAAGGAATCTCATCTTCAAAACAACGTCCGGCGACCTCGTAAAGCTCCTCGGCAATTGCAGGGACTTGCTGCATCTTAGCGAAGCTATTTTGCTCTACCACGAGTGGTCCAGAACTCGCGATGTGCAAGAACCTGAGCTGTGGAGCTTCGTAGTAGTCCCGCAGCTCCTCTGAAAGCGACCTCAGATTCCGATAGGTCGCCTGTGGGTCCGTTGTAAAGCAGAGCCACCGGTCGACACTGACGCGATGCAAGTACTCATTCGAGCTCGCACTCAGATGCAAGCGATGGTCAGCCTCTGCGGGGTCAAGTGCTGATCCAATACGAAGGCCAAATGCACTACACTGCACTGCCGGCCCTTCGATCCGTTCATCGGCTTGTCGCATGAGCCAACCACGCAATGACAGCCGTAGATTGTCGACTGGGATTACAAGTGTAAAACGTGTTCCGCGAGGATCGAGGTGCCCTGCCGAGATGGCCCCACCAAAGCCCTCTACAAGTTGCCGGCATGTGTTGAGCCCGATACCGGCGCTGCGACTCGATCCATGGGGCGGCTCGTCAGTATAGGTTTGGCTATTAATGATACTCATCAAGCTACTGTCCAGACCGTTCCCCTGGTCTTCCACATGCACCAGCAGCCGCGTTCCAGGGGCACGGGACTGCTCTGCTCGGATGGTAATCTGACTTCCCATCGAGCTTGCTTGGATTGCGTTGGTCACTAGGTTCAACAGGACACGAGAAGCGTGATTCACGTCCAAATAGACCCGCGGCAACGAGCGTTCCCAGCCGATCCACAGTAGACGCACGCTGTGGTCCTTCGCGACGGCATCCAACAAAGGCAGCATGAGCATTTGCCACTGCTTCGGGTAGAATCGCTTTTTTATAGCGATCGCTGAAGGCTGCTCGAGACGTCGGTCAACTAGGATGCCAGCTGCCCAATTGCTGGCCTGAGCCAGACGCTGGTTGGCAATATCGAGCATATTGAGTTCGGCATTGGTAACGCCTCCCAAGCCTCTTGCCCGCTCCGAAACCTTGGAAATGAGCTGGCTCGCCGCAGCGATTGGAGATCGCAAATCATGCGCCGCCTCTGAGATTAGTCTGCGGTACCGTTCTTTGAAGTTCGGTGCTGCGCTGCTCTGCCGCCGATAAACCTGCGAGAGTCTTTGCCGGTGTAAAACGCTGCTCTCTTGGTAAATGCTGTCTTCGTGATCCACGGGCTCGGACAGGTGTACCTTGCCTTCCGAGTGCGTCTCCCCGTACACAGTAACTTCGGTTGATGTTGACCAAACCGATTGATAGGGAGCGGTCTGAAACTCGGGCTTGTCGAAACGCAGGTAATCGGCGTCTTGCGAACCGCTGATTTGAGTCGATCCGAATGGTGAGCTTACGTCAATGGAGCTCGCCGTGGTGCATATCTGCCAGTGACTTTGCGCCTCAAAGATGGCATCAGTCTCGGGCGATCGCAGCTGTGCATATTGGATGATGGAGGATGGGTAGGCGAGCATGACAACTTCCTTGCAAGACAGACAGCGCTTACCGGGCCTATCGGTATCCCGAGCACGGGTGAAGATAGAGGATATGGATAATGCTCGCTGCTTGTCCCGAAGCTGATGGAAACTCAGGATTGTGCTGATTATTCCGTTTTCTCTCGTACATCACTTATTCATGAGCGTAATACAACCGACCGAGGCAGCATTGGCCCAAGGCGAGATCATTTCGCGCTAAGAAAAATCAGGGCAAGAGCTCACGAGAGAAGAACGCAGATTTCTGCTGGTCAAAACGACCGCTAGTCCATAGCTACACTTTGCCATTCACTCGGCAGGACCGATCCTCGCTACCGCTAGCTAGAACGCGGACATGCCGCAACGATCAGTAGATCAGTGTGGACTGTTTGCGTTCTCTTCGCTGTGGAGAACGCGTCGTACCGCTGTCTGGATATCCTAAACACTTGCCATGACCCGTAGGTAGAAACACTCTTTGCTTCGCCACCATGATGCTCATCGCGCCCCGGCCCATGTCGACCATGCTTCTCAGCTTGGCGTTCCTCACCGCTCGCATTCCTCCCAGTTGCCCCATACAGCCTAGTCTGCATTGCATTCAAATGTTAAGAGCATCATTTACAAGTCCAGAGGGATTCAGATTTCCAGACCAGCCGAATCTAACCACTTCGCTCACGCGATGGGTCTCTCGCATCAACCGCGTCTAGCCCCGACGCGGCTGGAACACAAAGATTCTCACAGTTTTTGCCCCTGCTGGAGCCCCCAGCAGAGCTTTGTCGGGAAAAAGGACTAACCTGTAGAACACCAGCCTTCCAACATCTCTTCCTGATCCCCACCAAGGGCAAAACAATGCAGAGGAAACAAATGCGAAACGCCCTGTTCTTGCTGGTCCTACTGACCTGCAGCCAGATTCTTGAGGCCGATTCTTCACGTCAAATCCATGCTGCCCCAAAGCCCAATATCATCCTTGTCATGGCAGACGATCAGGGTTGGGGTGACACGGGCTACAACGGGCATCCTTTTGTGCAAACTCCTGAGATGGACGCGATGGCCAGGGCAGGGTTCGTGCTTGATCGCTTCTATGCCGCAGCACCTGTCTGCTCTCCAACCCGTGCAAGTGTGATGACAGGTCGCAATCCGATTCGAACCAAAGTCACCAACCACGGCCGTTACATGAGGCCGCACGAGCAGACAATCGCTGAATCACTAAAAGCCGCAGATTATGCCACCGGGATCTTTGGCAAGGTGCATTTGGGCTCAGGTCAGCCTGAGTCACCCTGTAACCCGTCAGGTATGGGATTCGACGAGTGGGTGATTGGGCTGAACTTTTTCGATAATGATCCCTACCTGAGTCGCAATGGAAGAATCGAACACCGAAAAGGCAAAGGCTCGGTGATTGCAATGGACGATGCTTTAGCGTTCTTGAACAAGCACCGACGAAGCGAAAAGCCGATCTTTATGGTTGTCTGGTTTCCCTCGCCGCATGATCCGCACCACGAAGTTCCCGATGGCAAATCGCTGTACGATGAGAGGAAACAAGCAGGTTATTACCGCGAGATCACTCTGCTCGATCAGCAGTTAGGGCGTCTACGCCGAGAACTGCGAAGCCTGGATATTGCAGAGAACACCATCCTTTGGTACTGCAGCGACAATGGAGGACTAAACGAGGCAACCTCAGGTGGACGCAAGCGAAAAGGCAGTATCTATGAAGGAGGTCTTCGCGTACCAGGAATCATAGAGTGGCCGGCAGCGAAGCTAAGAGGCAGGACATCCATTCCTACCTGGACCTGTGACATCTATCCCACAGTTCTCGCGATGGCTGGAATCGCCGTGGAGCCCGAACACCCTTTGGACGGCATCGACATCACCGACATTGTCATTGGTAAGGCAACGATGCGCAGCAAACCGATGGGCTTCTGGCACTTGTTCCAACAAGGACAGTCCACCTGGAGCGATCGTATTCAACAGGCGATCATGGAAAAACAAATCGCCAGGGCAACATTGCCACACGATGCACCCAGAATACAGAAAGACGTTGCGGAGTTTCCCCAATTTGATGAAGGCAGCGTCAAAGGTCACGCTGCTTGGAATGCCTGGCCTTGGAAACTACACCGCATTAACGGCACGAAGTACGAACTTTACAATCTGGCCGATGACCCCATGGAGTCAAAGGATCTGTCGAACGAGACAGACCAGCGGGCTCGAGTCACCCGAATGAAGCAAGAACTAAACAACTGGATGCGTTCCGTCATGCGAAGCCTAAATGGCAACGATTACCGGCAGCTGGCACTGTGAGAGCAACGACCAATCTTGGTTTTGGGGCGAGATTTATCGCAACGCCACGCGAACCTGGGGGCTTTGTCTATGACCGAGTCATCTAACTTTGTAGTCGCTGACTTGATCCGTTTGGCAGGCCCGGTCATGAAGTCGATACATTCTCCACTGGTGTCTTGGACAGATGATGCAAGAGTAATCTCACCCGCTCCTTTGCCCACCTAGGCATCGCGGTTACTTGGTTCCCTTATAGGGATCTTGCATGTCAGGGCCATCCGCTTCGAGAACCAATTTCTGCCGTTCTCTTAGACGGCACCGAAAGACTTCCACATGAATCCGTTGGTGCTGTCCCCCATGTGCCAACGTATTTCTTTGTTTTTTGGTCATAGCCAAAGGTGTGGATGCCTGGAAAGTCCAGCCCTCTCATCTCGGGCTCCATCTTTTTGATCAACCAGTAGCCTCCGAGACTCTTGAAAGTCAGAGCGTACTTATTTTCGATTGCGGGGTTGTCCTGGGCCCGTGACTCCTGAGCTAGACAACCTCCATTTGCCTTCAAACTTGGCCAGCCATTTGTGCTCTTTGCTTGGCTTTGGCGTTTCAGTCAACTCCTGGGCTTGGGCTTCCCTGGTAGCCGGCCCACGACTTGGCGAAAAGCCCCAATGCCAACTGAACTGTTCGATGTTCGGCAAAAGTTGGGACCGAACTGGGCACCGACTTCTGTACCCGGAACGTCGCCTTGGCTCGCGACTCCTGTTTCTGTTGCCCCTGCACCTGATTTGCCTCGCCTGCCTGCTGAACCGCATCTGCCCAGGGGAGCTGGGCCAGCTATTCCACCGGCGGCTACCAGCCCGTTTGAAAAACGCAGCCGGTGGGCTGGAGAACAACATCGGTCAAAAAGCTAAAAGCCAGCTCCAAAGGAGCTGGCTTTCTTCGTTACATTTCACTTCTTGTGAGAATGCAACGCTGCGTGGGGGGCAGAACTAAACGGGTAGTAGGATCCGAGGCGGGGACAGCAGTTGGAGACTAACTGAGGTTACACTGAAGTGGTGAAACCCCAAGCCCACTTGCGAGGGCAGCGAGCATCAGATACTTCAATATGTTCATGGCTGAGATTCAAGCGGGACAGCACAGTTAGGACGCAGCCGGCGCTGTCACCTTCCAAAGTAATCCGACTCCCGAAGCACTAAAGGTACTTCGAAAATCAATTTGCGGGAGAGTGAAGCCGGAGCCCTTGCACTTGCGACAGTCGATAAAACCGGCGTCGAGCCCGAGGATTACTTACTTGGATTGCAGCTGCTTCCAGACTCTTTGCAGCCCATTAAGATTCTGCTGAAGACTTTCTCGTGCGTCAAGCTCGTTGCGGTGGTCGAGGATTCCAATCGGTCCTTGATAGTTCACATCTAGAATCCATTGCAAGATTTTCTGGTCGAGCTTACCTTCAGCCAGTGGCAAAATCTTCGGACCTCCAACCGTCATACCGTTTAGGTTAAGGCACATCAGATAGGGACTCATAGACTTTAGCGCCTCGGGAAACTCAGCCAGATCCTCGTGGGCATGGTGGAAATTATAGACTAGCCCAACGTTCTTTAGATCCTTTAATTCCTGCATAATTGCTATCAGCGTTGATGGCTTCCCCGGCCAATCGCCGTGGTTGTAGAGACCGATGCTGCAGTCCAACTCAGCAGCAGCCTGAGCCAAGTCTCGCACTGCATTGCTCGCCGCAGTTAAACGCTCTTTGGGATCTTCGATTCGATCCAGGGCACCAGTAGGCAGCATGAACCAGAGTTGAGTCCGCACCTCGTTCTTTTTCAAAAATTCAAGGATCCGGATGTTACCAGGATGCTTAGAAGGCTCTAAAGAACTGGAGCACCAGAACGCTGTAAGCTCGACGCCTGCTCCCTGAAG
Source organism: Planctomycetaceae bacterium (assembly GCA_002862265.1). Taxonomy (GTDB): domain Bacteria; phylum Planctomycetota; class Planctomycetia; order Pirellulales; family Pirellulaceae; genus Aureliella. Next base: position 12,034 of record PKCQ01000606.1, read on the forward strand.
GGCATTTAGTTCGGCGTCCCATGTTGGCACATGCTCTTCACGCCAGTCATAAGCAAGTTTCTTTAAGCCCAGCTCTTGCAGCATTTTCGCTCTTGCTTCCGGCCCGCGCTTCGTGGCATCGAAGGGAACGATGCACCATGCAACCAGATTTTCGGTGCGAAGGTTTACGGGCAGCTCCTGTGCCACTGCCTTCCGAAAACACTGGTGAGTGAAGCAAATGAGTAAGCCAAACATAAGCCCGAATGTTCGCTGAAGGATCACTTTGAAGCACCTTAGATTTTGTGAAGGGAAGGCCGGACGATTTGTAACTGGCACTGCAGCTGTATTCTTGAAACTTCATCGCAATGGCTTGCGATTCGTCGGAGCGCTACGCCCGTTTTCTTTTGCCGTCAGTTCTTTAAGCAGCTTTTCCATCTCTTCGCGTTTCTTGCCCGAAGTGAAGAACAAGTTGTTGGTTTCGCCTGGGTCGTCAGCAAGATTGTAAAGCTGCCCCTCTGCCGTGGGTTCTTTTTCCGGCAAGGCGAACTTCTTCATGTTCTCTCGGTCATACTTGTTTCCGCCTGAGCCCACGTGAGCTAAGTACTTCCAGTTCCCCTGTCGCAACTGAAACTCGCCGCGAAAACTTTGGGTCAGCATATGAGGTCGAATCGGGTCAGCCTCGTTCTGCTGGCCCAACAGCACCGGCAGCATATCGAAACTGTCGACCGCCGCTTCCTCCGGTAGAGCGTAGCCAGTCAGTGAAGCCAGCGTCGCAAAGATATCCGTGGTGTTCGTCAGTTGTTTTGAGACGCGCCCGGCGGGGATGTTGCCCGGCCAACGCGCGATGAAAGGCACCCGATGCCCGCCCTCCCAGCCGTCACGTTTCATGCCGCGCCAATTGCCTGCTGCATCGTGTCGGTGGTCCTCTCGCATCCAAATCGTATGCATGGTCTCGGGGCCATTGTCTGTGTTAAATAAGACGATTGTGTTGTCATCAATGTTCAGCTTCTTCAGCTCCGCTAATAGCCGCCCCACTAGCACATCGAGTTCGTGAACAAAATCGCCACGTGGTCCGCCTTTCGACTTTCCATTGAACTCTTCAGCAGGTAGCACGGGCGCGTGGCAGATTTGAGTGGAAAGAACCGCGAAGAAGGGTTTGTCTGGCGTGTTCCGGCGATGCTTTCGGATGAAGTCGACTGTTTTGTTGTAAAACAAGATGTCGGCATTCACAAAGTCATAGCCAGGTGACATCCAGCCTTCATCGTTATCCCACCGCCACTTGCCGCTAGGATTCGGTAAGTTATCTCTCTTATGTCGCATGCTGGCTGGAACTGGGACCAAGCCATTTTCAATATAGACGTAGAGCGGATCTGTGGTGGGGCAGTTCGGCGTGATAAAAGACTCGTCGAATCCACGTGCGTTGGGTCCATCGACCAGCGGCGTGCTCTTTGCGTAGTCGATCAACAGAGAATTCTTGAAGCCGCCGCCCAGAATCTTGTTCTGATTGTCGCGCCAAGTCAGCCCCACATGCCACTTGCCGAACACCCCCGTGTGATATCCCTTGCTCTTCAACATGTCGGCTACCGTCAGTTCGCCCGGCTTGATGTAGCTTGGACCACCCGGTCCCTCGAAAGCCCGCGTGCCACGACCAGTGCGACAAACCAGCTGCCCAGAATACAAACCGTAGCGAGAAGGTGAGCAAATGGTACAAGGGCTGTGCGCGTCAGTGAAACGCATTCCTTCCTGAGCCATGCGATCCAGATTGGGAGTCTGATATGCGCAGTCTGGGTTGTAACAGGATAAATCTCCAAAGCCCATATCGTCCGCATAGACAATGACAACGTTGGGCAGCTCCTGTGCTGAGGCTGGATGAAGTAGCAATCCCAAGGCGAGGGAGTAAAGCAATGCGCTGCCCTGCGAGTTATTAATTATCATACGTGGGTTCTAAAATGCGGACGGGTCTGCCGATGATGAAATGATCATACCTTGAGTGCCCTACTGAGTGCCCTACTAATAGCAAACCAGCGATATTGCTACTCACTCTAGATTAGAGTTTGGATCAGTGAGCCAATGGCACTCGCGATCTATTGCTTTGGTGAGCCGCATCGTCGTGAGCGTCGGGCGATTCTTGAGTTACGGGATATGCATCTCCGCCGTTCCGCTTCACATGCGGGACTACGAACTGAAGCCCCCCGCGGCTAGCTGCAGGTCAGCATTCCTCTATTTCTGCCCAACGCTCGTGCTTTGGGCTCACTTCACGAGGAAACCGAGTCGAGAGCGAGGGATTGGCCCTGACAGACTATCAACTCGAGTCCAAGCCTTAGCAAAAATCCGTTACACTGGTGCTCCCAAACCCAGGTTTTGAAAGGG
>PKCQ01000198.1 GCA_002862265.1 Planctomycetaceae bacterium
CCAGGTAGTCCTCAGCCTGCGTTGCTTCCAGTGACTTCGGTTCCCAGATGGCAGCCGAGTTGACGACGAGGTCAATGCGGCCGAAACGATTCACAATCTGCTGGCACCATTCCTGCGCACAACTCTCGTCAGCTAGATCTCCGCGCATGCAAGGTGGCTCGCCCTGGGATGCGGGTTGCGCTGTCCGACCGTGGGTGACAACCTCGAAACCGCTCTCCACGAGAAAGCATGCAATAGTTTGGCCAACTCTTGGCGACTGACTTCCTGTGACAAATGCGACTGGCTTCTCGCAGTCAAAAACTTCTTGGTTGATGCTTGACACGATCTCTTCTTAGGCTCTACGAATGGCAACTGTTGGGTGCGATCTCGGAAGGATAGCAATCCTATCGCTCCGAGATAGCGGTTGTGGACATTCTAGCTTGCCAGCAAACCCGCGAGTCTTGTAGATCAAGAGATGCAGCTTGGTACGAGCAGAAGTTAGCGGCGTGTGAGAAGAGGAATTCCGGCAAATCCCTCAACGAAGAATCGGACGCTAGCAAACGCTCCGACAACCCTCGCGATCAAATTACATTACTTTGCCGGAATAATCAGAATATTTTAACAGTAGCTGCCGAAAAGAAACATTGACGACGTCCATCGGGATTCGTTATTCCCCATTGGATTCCGCGTCTCGTCTAGTTCAACAATGATTTTGTTGGGTAGCCGAACGTCACCAATGACGCAGGCCTGAAGGAATCAGGTCTCGGATATTGGGGCTAGCAAGAAACGATTTCGCAATCGAACTCTTGCAGTCGAAGGCCGTGGAAGCGGCAAAACAGGATTGTTGCACACGGCCGGGCAACCGGTTACTCACCATCGCGAAGAAGGAGTGTCGCGTTGAGTCAGGACATCTCAAAACAGAAGCGACTTTGGCTAAGACGAATTCTTAGTAAGGGACTACGGCAAGCCTGCCTCGGCTCGGCTTTGCTTTCAACCGTGCTAATGACATCCGCGGCAATGGGCCAAGTCGGTACCCCCCAAACAACACCACCGCCTGCAGCGACCGTTCAGCCACAAGTTGATGCCAACTTTGTCATGGGTTGGATTGACGAGTCGGTGGCTAAGCTGAACGCTGGCGATCAGGCCGGTGCAGCAAGAGCTTGGGCGGAGGCCATTCGGGCTCGCAGCAAGCTTGCAGCCAAAGACCCGACCGTCGAAGCTCGCATCAAGAGCGAAGAGCAACTGATGCTTCGAAAAGGCATGCGTCGCGAGCAGATCGTCGAGGCTTACAGAGCCCTGCCAGCGGAAATGAGACCTGCTAGCAGAGTAGCTACAGCTTCGGCACTGGCTCCGGTTGTCACAGCGACCAACATGCTGCCAGCAGCAGCAACGGCTCCAGCGGTTCAAAATACCGTCTATGCACCTTCGACAGATACCACGCAAACGCTTCCTGCTTCAGGCGAAGTGGTGACTGCACCTGCAACGCCTCCAGCGATCCCAGTTTCAACGCCCAACGTTCCAACTGGCGTCCAGCTGTACCAAAACGGAATCAAGTTGCTCAGTCAGGGCAACCGTGACGGGGCCTTCAAGCAATTCCAGGAAGCTTGGAAGTACCAAGGCGAATTAGATGTCGCCACGCGAATGTCCTTGAAGGACAAGCTGGTTTCGATGCAACCAGTCGCGCCGGCAGCGTCCGCTAGGACTCTGCCACCTTCGATCAATCAACAAGAGCTGGCTGAGCGTCAGCGAATGATGAGCGAAGTGACTGCTGAGATTGCAGCAGCCGAAGCAAATCAAGAGTCCGAGCCTGAAGTGGTTCGCAATCGCCTGCAGACACTACGCACCCGCGTAAGCCAAGCCAACTTGGATGCAGCATCTCGAAAGCAGATGTTGACGATCGTCGATCGCAAGATTGCTTCGCACCAGATCTACATGACTCAGAATCGTGCGGTCATTGATCAGCAGACTCGCAACAATCAGATCCTGGAGCAACGAGCTCTGGATCAAGAACAACGCTACGAGATTGATCAACAAATCGCGTCCTTGGTCGAAACCTACAACGACCTGATGGACAAAGGCGACTTCTTGGCGGCCGAAGTGGTTGCTAAGCAAGTTGAAGCAATCGATCGCAACTCACAGATCGCGAAGCTGCTGATGGCAACAGCCCGGAACGCGAGACGTACCGGTGAGTATGAAGCAACTCGTGCCGCTCGAGAGGATCTTTACATCGACGTCATGAACGATGTTGATTCTGCGGCACTTGGAGCCATGCGAACTGACGATACACCCCTCATCTTCAACCCAGAGATTTGGGAAGACGTAACACGCTTGCGTCAAACTGATGTTCGCGAGTCCGAAATTGGCATGAGCCCTGCAGAACGCGAGATCTGGAAACAGCTGAAGCAGCCTGTCCTGGTGGACTTCCAGAACCGCCCGCTTTCCGAAGTGGCTCGAACACTTTCGGACACTTCAGGCATCTTGATGCACATCGATGAAGCGGGACTTGCTCGCGAAGGCCTGACGCCTGATATGACCGTCAGCCTGAGCCTAGGCTCTGAGATTTCACTTCAGAGTGTGCTCAGCTTGCTGCTCAACTCGCGAAATCTTGGGTTCCAAGTTCGCAATGAGGTTCTTGTCATCACCTCGGCACGCGATACCGCAGCCGCTCTGAAGCAGCGAACCTACACCGTGAAGGACTTGGTGATTCCGATCCCTAACTTCACCACAGACAGCAACAGTGGCATGGCGGGAGCTCTTCGGCAAGCCTACGAGTCGATTGGCCGAGGTCTTGTGGCTCGCAACAGCGGTCCACAACCTGGTCAGGGTGGATTCGTTCAACAAGCGTCCTACAACATGGATCCGAACTCACGAGTTCTCGGCCAGATCGGTGGAGCCAACATGCTAGGCGGGGGCAACTTGCCCCCAGCACTTCCAGGTGGATTCGGATTAGGCGGAAGCAGCGGACCAACCATGGGGAGCAGCTTTGGAGCTCCTTCGATGTCCATGGGATCACCTGGAGCCATCGGTGGTGGAGCGGCTCAAGCCGACTTCGACACGCTGATAAACTTGATTCAGCAGACAATCGAGCCAGATTCCTGGTTGCAGAATGGTGGAACCAACACCATCTTGCCCTACCCATCGAACCTGTCGCTGGTCGTAAGTGCTCCTCAAACCACGCACGAACGCATCACCGACCTGCTTGAATCACTACGACGTCTGCAAGATTTGCAGGTTACGATTGAAGTCAAGTTCATCACCTTGAACGACAACTTCTTCGAGCGACTTGGTGTCGATTTCGACTTGCGAATCGATGACAACGTCCGAAACCTGCCGCTAGATGACCAGGGTCCTAGTACCGCAATTGGTCTGAACGCTGGCTTCGATGCAGCCTCCGGTGTCCTGCCTTTCACGGCTGACTTCGACATCGCGGTGACGCAAGACAGCTTTGGTAGCTCAGTGCCAGCCTTCGGTGGTTTCGACGCCGCGGCGGGTGCAAGCCTTGGCTTTGCCATCCTCAGCGACTTGGAAATGTTCTTCTTCATGAACGCAGCTCAGGGTGACCAACGAACGAATGTTCTGCAAGCACCTCGAGTCACGATGTTCGACGGACAGTTCGCTTCGATCATCGACACGACATCCAGGCCTTTTGTTACGAGCTTGATTCCAGTTGTTGGTGACTTCGCGGTCGCACAACAACCAGTCATCGTGATCCTGAACGAAGGAACGGTACTCAACGTTCAAGCGACAGTTTCACCTGACAAACGATTTGTTCGAATGACGCTCAACCCGAACTTCTCTCAAATCGACCGAGTTGACACCTTCACCTTCGACGGTGAGCAAACGACTACTACGAACAGCACCACTAATGGTACCAACGTCTTGGATCCAGACGGGAATGTCACTGGGAGCGCGAACGACAGCACCACGCGGATCGCAGGTACAACGGTTCAGCAGCCTAGCTTTGCGAACACGTCGATCAACACGACCGTCAGTGTTCCTGACGGAGGTACGATCCTGCTGGGTGGTATCAAGCGAATGCGAGAAGCTCGCTTGGAGCGAGGTGTTCCAGTCCTGAGCAAGATCCCTTACCTCAACCGACTGTTCAAGAACACTTCGATTGGTCGCGAAACAGCTACTCTGATGATGACCGTGACACCACGAATCATCATCCAAGAGGAAGAAGAAATGAAGTACGGCGTGAATCCCTAGATCTCACAACTTACTATTCTGATCAAATTGCAGAATCTGCCCCGCCTCTCGCGGGGCGGATTTTTTTTGTGCGCGCTCGAGGGCTCGCTACCGGTTCTTCAGTTCCTGGCCCCGCATTCATTCGGAATCACCACAATGCACATCCCACACGAAACGAAAGAAGCTTCACGGCGAAACGCCTTACTAGAGGAACAAATGGCTAGCAGCGCATTCGGCTGACGCCACTATCTGGAAACGCTGATTCCACCTGCTGACAACCAGGTAGCGAATCGTGGACGCCACCTAGGTTGTGTACAATGAGTCTTTCTCTCACTCGACTCGTTCCCACTGCAGGTCAGCTATGCGCTTAACCTCTCAAATGCTCTCTCTATGTACTACCGCTTGGCTCCTTATATGCTTCGGTAGCAACTTGGCGGCATTGAGCGATGAACGCCCGAATATCGTCGTAATCGTGTGCGACGACATGGGCTTTTCGGACCTAGGTTGCTACGGAGGCGAGATCAACACGCCCAACTTGGATCACCTAGCCGCAAACGGCCTGCGTTTCAAGGACTTTCATAACAATGCAAAGTGCTCTGAGACGAGAGCCTCACTGCTAACTGGTCTTTGGCACCAACAGACCAAGAATCTCAAAACGCCAAATCATGTCACGCTAGCCGAGGTGCTGAGGTCTGCAGGTTACTCAACCATGATGAGCGGCAAGTGGCATGTAGCTGCCACTCCACCAGAACGCGGCTTCGACCGCTACTTTGGATTTCTTGACGGTTGCATTAACTTCTTTACCGGTGAAGACTGGAGCTCCAGCAAAGAAGGTTGGGGTTCCGGAAAGAACCTGATGCGATTGGACTCAGACGAGTACGAATGCCCCGAGGGCTTTTATTCGACCGATGCCTTTACCGATTTTGCCATCGAGTTCCTCACAGACGCAACGAAGAAGGACCAGCCCTTCTTCCTCTATCTGGCCCACAACGCACCGCACTTCCCGCTCCATGCCTTGCAGGAAGACATAGCCAAATACAAAGGAAAGTATAATGCGGGATGGGATGTTATTCGCGAGCAAAGACATCAGAAGCTCAAGGAACTAGGGATCATCGATGAAAACTGGCTGCTCTCCGAGCGTGATCCCAAAGTCGAATCCTGGAAGAGCCTTACCAGGGAGGAGCATGAATTCCTGATTCCCATGATGGAAGTCTACGCAGCGATGGTGGACCGCTTGGATCAGAACATCGGACGACTCATCGAACAGCTAGAACGTGAAGGTGAACTCGAAAACACCTTGATTGTGTTTTTCTCGGACAACGGTGCCTGCCCCTACGAGCGTCTGCGAAACGACGTTCGGATTCCTGGACCAGCCAAAAGTGATATTGCTTACGATGCTCGCTGGGCCAACATGTGTAACTCGCCGTTGCGACTCTACAAACAATACGCTCACAACGGTGGCACGCTCACTCCGATGATTGCTCATTGGCCCAAACGCATTCTGCGGCGTGGCGAGCTGTCAAATCACACTTCTCACCTGATCGACCTCATGCCTACATGTATCGAACTTGCGGGAGCTAAGTATCCAACCGAGTGGAGGGGCAATACAGTCTTGCCCATGGAAGGCGAATCCATGGTGAAAGCGTTCACATCCGAATCCGCTTCGCAGCGTGCAAAACCACTTTTTTGGGAGTTCTCAGGCAACCACGCTATCCGGGACGGCAACTGGAAACTGGTTGCCGAACGCTCCAAGGACTGGGAATTGTATGACCTGTCAGAAGATCGATCTGAAACGAACGATCTGGCCAGCGACTTACCAGAGCGGGTCGCTCGACTATCAAAGCGATACGACCAGTGGGCTAAGCGAACGGGCGCCAAGACCCACGCACGCAGTATGAAGAGCAAGCCTAGCACTCAGTCGCAATTATTCGATCTAGAAGAAATTCTCGCCCCTTGATAAATCCTTTCCCTCACCTCTTCCGGCCGAAAAGCAAAATGAATAGAACCGCCCCGACACTTCTGTGGCTTGCGATAGCCTTGGTTTCAACGACTCCGCTGTTTGCCAATGATCCCGTCAACCCAGCTGCGACTCGAGTGAGCGATGGATTTGAGTTAGATGCGAACGATTGGCCCTGGTGGCGTGGGCCGCAACGCAACGGAACGGCTTCGGCTAGCCATGCTCCACTTGAGTTCACGGAAGAAAACTTACTTTGGAAAGCCAGAGTTCCAGGCCGCGGTCATGGCTCGCCAACGGTTGTAGGAAACCGAGTTTTGCTTGCCACTGCAAACGAAGAAGTCGGCTCACAGTCTCTTTTATGCTACTCACGCGAAAATGGCGAATTGCTTTGGGAGAACAAGACCCATGCTTCCGGTGCGATGCAACGTAATACGAAAGCATCCGCTGCTTCTGGCACTCCCGCCTGGGACGGAGAACGAGCATACATTTGCTTTCCCAATTCTGGTGCCCTCTTTGTCACATCGGTAAACGGGATGGGCGAAGAACTATGGCAGAAGCGAGTGTCGAAGTACGTGGTGCATCAAGGTTACGGGGCTTCGCCCACTCTGTATCAAAACCTCGTGATCGTTTCGGCGGACAACAAATCGGGGGGAGCCATCGCTGCTTATGAGCGCAAGACCGGCGAGCTTGTCTGGAAAAGGGAGAGACCGAGCGAGCCCAATTATCCGTCACCAACGATACTACACGTTGCAGGCAAAGATCAGTTGATCATGACTGGTTGCGACAAGGTTTCGAGCTTTGATCCATTGACGGGAAAAACCATTTGGGAAATTAAGGGAGCGACAACGGAGTGTGTTACATCCACCGTCGCCGATGGCAACTTAGTGTACACAAGCGGTGGTTACCCCAAGAATCACATGTCGGCTGTTCGAGCCGATGGTTCGGGCGAAGTCGTCTGGGAGAACAGTTCAAGGCTTTACGTTCCCTCCCTGATAATCCATGACGGCTACCTATACGGTGTGCTCGACGCAGGGATTGCAAGTTGCTGGAAGGCCGACACCGGTGAAGAAATGTGGAAGCATCGACTCGGTGGAACCTTTTCGTCTTCCCCGGTACTAGCTGGCTCCAGTATCTTGGTGGGCAACGAAGCAGGCAGGCACTTTGCTTTCGAAGCAACGCCATCGGGCTACGAACAAATTGCCCAAAGCCAGCTGGGCGACCAAGTCTTCGCAACTCCAACTGTCGTGGGCGGTCGGGTGTTTCACCGCGTCGTTGGTAAAGACGACAAGGGAGCGAGACAAGAGTGGCTTTATTGCTTCGGTGCATAAAAATGATCCCACTCCTTTTCTGACGCGAGAACGGACTTTCTTTCGATGGGTTTGTTTGATGGAACCGCACTGGAACGTCCGGTGCTCTGTGAACGGTGTGAGCAGGACGTGAAGACGTGTGCCTGCAAACCACTGATTGAGGCAAAGGACGAACCCGAGGTCGAACCTTGCAAACAACTCTTGCGTGTACGCACTGAGAAACGAAAACGCGGCAAGTTGGTCACGGTCGTCTCTGGACTAAAGGGACCGCAACGACAACGCCAAGAGTTGCTCACACAACTCAAAAATCGCTGCGGTGCTGGAGGTACGCTGAACGACGATCTGCAGATCGAGATACAAGGTGAACAGTCCAAACGCTTGAGGACGAAACTTGAGCAGTTAGGCTACCGCATTTCTTGAATATCTCCGCGTACAACACGACGATCAGATCACTCTAGGCCACTCATCACTTCACTTCCGGTTAGACCATCCATGCGAGTTCCGCTATGTCTGTTCTTCTTAATCATTCTCGGCTCAGTTGGATTTGCGCAAAACAACGTGGCGGATCTAGTATTGCTGGACCTGCAAGTCCTTCGGTGCAATGCGGCGATGAACGAGACTGACGCAGTTGCGATCAAAGGCGATCGCATCGTCGCCCTGGGAAAAGAACAGGTCACCAAATGGATCGATCCAGAGACGACCCGTGTCATTCGCGATTCGAAGCTTGTCGCCACCGCTGGCTTTGCGGACAGCCACCTGCACTTTGTTGGGCTCGGACAATCACTGCAGATGCTTGATTTGAGGGACGCGAAATCCTGGCAAGAAATCGTAGCCATGGTTAAGAAGGCAGCAGAGACCTTGCCGGTTGGAACTTGGATTGAAGGCCGCGGCTGGCATCAATCCAAATGGAATCGCAAACCGGCGAAGGCAATCGAGGGCTACCCAGTTCATGAAACGATGAGTGCTCAGGTTCCGCATCATCCCGTTGTTTTGACGCACTCAAGTGGCCATGCTTGTTTCGCCAACGCAGCGGCAATGAAACTGGCGGGTATAACAGCACAGAGTAAAGATCCGGCTGGCGGCGAGATCTTGAAAGATGGGGCAGGGAAGCCCATTGGGGTTTTTCGCGAGAATGCTCAACGATCCATTCGACTAGCTCAGTCAAAAAGCGAACAACGCCGCTCCGTCGATGAAAAGCGGACCATCGTCGCGGAACACATTCGGTTGGCCGGCCAGCAGTGTTTGCAGCACGGGATCACCAGCGTGCATGACGCTGGCAGTAGTTTTGCGTTCGCAGATCTGTTCACTGACTTCGCGAAGGAATCAAAGCTTCCAGTTCGCGTCTATATGATGATCCGCGCCGGAGCAAATGAACTCGCCGCTCGGATGCCAGACGCCAAACGCATTGGTGTGGGAGACGGGTTCTTTACCGTTCGCAGCGTCAAGATCTCCATCGATGGAGCACTCGGGCCGCACGGCGCCTGGTTGCTCAATCCTTATTCAGATTTAACGACCTCAGCTGGCTTAAACACCTTTGACGTTGATGAGATGGCAGAGATTGCTGGCTTGTGCCGCAAGTACCAATGGCAACTTTGCGTGCATGCGATTGGTGACCGGGCCAACCGTGAAGTGCTCGATACCTTCGAGGCTGCTCTACGCGATGACGTCGCTTCGGACCATCGCTGGCGGATCGAGCATGCTCAACACCTTTCGCCGCGAGACATTCCTCGCTTCGGAAAACTTGGCGTGATCCCAGCCATGCAAGCCAACCATTGCACCAGCGATGCCATCTTCGTGCCTATGCGACTTGGCGAGCGCCGTAGTAAAGAAGGTGCCTACGTCTGGCGTTCACTAATCGACAGTGGTGCAATCATTCCGAATGGAACCGATGCTCCAGTTGAGCGGGTCGACCCGAGAGTCAGCCTGTATGCCGCGGTAACACGAAAACTTACGGGTGGCGAATTATTTTACCCCGATCAATGCATGACGCGAGCCGAAGGGTTGCTGAGCTACACGCTTTGGCCCGCCATCTCCGCCTTTCAGGAGCGAAAGTTGGGTTCGATCGAGATTGGTAAAAAAGCTGACATCGTGCTTTGGGATCGCAACCTGCTTACCTGCCCAGCTGAAGAAATCTTGGATGCCACAGTTCGCATGACGGTTCTGGACGGTAATGTCGTCTACGAAGCGGAATAGACATCTATATTTGTTGATCACTGCAACTACCCAAACGACAAACAGCCCTCACTATGCAGTGAGGGTTGTTGGAGTGGTTCGATTGTCGTCGGCAAACCACGATCTCAGTAGCAAATCATCGCTAATCGAGAATCGAAGCAATGGCTTCCACTAGTTGCCGATTGTTGGTGGGTTGTTCACGAGAAAGTCGCGAGGACCACGAGTCGTGTAGTAAGGGTAAGCTACTTGAGCTGCACCTGGGCTTTGAATACCGCTAGCAGGCATGGTCTTGCAACCGCGGTTACAGTTCTTAGTTAGGAAGCGTTGGTAGTCAGTCCCACCACGCTGCCAACCGATGGTGGATGGACGGCAGCCGCTAGCACAGGTGTTGCAGCTGCGGCACTTGTTGTTCAAAATCTCACAGCCAGTGCTGCACGAGATGGTGACTACCAGGGCCAGTCCCAATAACACTCGATTCATTTGCGTCATCCTTTACCGCAGTTGGCCCGCGTGTCGCCAACTTGCCATGTGAGTTTGCCTTGGATGTCGGACGGGTTACGATGCGGGCGCACCAAGTTCCGACCTGCATAATGTCGGACGTCTCAGAAGATTTGATCGGGAAAATTGGTACTATTCGTTTACATGGCTTCAAGGCAGCTGTGAAACACATCGTAGATTGACTAAGTTAACAAGTGCCATCTCACTTACCCAGACTCCCCTAGGCCGCTAACGAGCGCGGCAGCGCAGTGCTGTTACGGCATACACCATTGAGCTCGAATCGGCTTACGATGGGCGACGAACTCATCGTGGTAACTGAGCTATTCAAGAGCGGGCAACTTCAAAACCAATGCACGTCTCAGAGTGTCGAAAGTCTTGACGACTTCCGCTATTTGAGACTACCCTGCAATCGCGAACCTTATTGCTAGCAAACTCCTCATTCCAGCATGCCATCCACGAAACAAGTCGAATCGCCTTTCTTAGAGGAACAACCCGTGCGGTTGGGCTTCAACATCATGATGTTGTTGTTACTCATGGTGGTTGCTGCCGGGGTCGGCTTGTTCTTGGTGATGGCAATGCAGGTACCTGCCATTACAAACGAACTCAACGCTTGGCTAGGTCGTCCTGGCCAAGCGTCCCAAGTAGATGGAGCTCGCAAAGCGCAGCTCAACTTCGCACTCTACTTGTACGCTGCCCCAACACTCATGGGCATGTTGGCGTACGCGTTGCACTACATTGTCAATCTCGTCGACAAGAGGATGAAGAAAATCCACGAGAGCGCAGAAGATAAAGAATTCCGAATGGAGTAGGCTGCTCCAACCATCTTGGGCCGCGATTAAGGCTCTTTGCGATACATCAGATCTGTGCGAGCAACGTACTTGATGCCGCTCTTCACTTCAGCACCCGCTTGAACAATCGGATGCTGAAACACCAGCCCAAGCCCGACTTCAGGGCGAATGGAAAGCTCAGGCTGGGTAGCCATATTGGTTTCACCACCCGTGAAGTCGTCGTTGAGATAAATCAGAAAAGTATAAAAGCTTTTGTCATTCGCTCGTTCGAACGAACCGTCTGCGTGCATCGCAAATCGCGTTCCAGGTTTATAGCGATAGCAGCGAAACCTTTCATTCGCCCCGAAGAGTTGGCGAGATCGCATCTCTACTGGCACATGCGGTTCGGCTGTGCGGAATACCTGCACCGCCAATTTTACGTCGTGGAAGATCACCTGCTCATTGTTGCGAACGTCGGTCCGACCACGCGTTCCCTGACTTGTGTTGACCGGCGCAATTTCGGGTCCAATGTTATCAATCTTGGCAATGAGCGACTGGTATTCATCAGCGCTAAGCACTTCGGGTATCTTTGTTACCGAAATAGATTTTCTTCGACGGGGAACATCGTTCGGCTTGCCTTAACTAGAAGTGATTCCATCTCAGACGCAGTCTCCAGTCCTCAATATCTGAGAACGCTTCATGGCTAATATCCTCACCTTAAGACCGCTCGTTAAGCTCCGAAATGATGATCAACGCGTCGAGCGGAGCCACGACTAGATAACCGTTTCGATCGTAGAAGAACCCAGTAGCCAGCGGCGGAAGCACGTCGGGGTCAAGAATCTGGGGGCGACCGAGGTTCAAGTAATTGATTACGATCAGTGCATCGCTCGGCGCGACGGTACCATCTCCGTTAACATCACTTGGCAGGGCCTGATTCCTCCAATGACTATCGATAGCGTCTGCCAGCACTTGAATCTGAAAGTTGGCCGAAAGGACAGGGCTACCGCTAGCGGTCACGCGCACGGGAACGGTGTACTCGGTCATACCTGCTGGAATGGACTGATCCGCGGCCAGCATGAGCAGCCCGTCGTCCACGACAAACTTCGCGTCCAGCGACTCGATCAGGTGTGTTTGGTTAAGATCCGGATCTGAAACGCTGATCTGGCCAACCGCCTGACCAGGTCATCTCCTGCCAGATGGCATCGTTATCAAGCGATACCAATTCTGGTGGTTCATTGATATCGCCCACAGCAACTTCTGATCGAGCGGATATTTTTTTACTATTTGAATCGGCGGCCGTCACCGACAGGTCAATGAACGAATCCGTTTGATAGTTGACCTCGCCAGCACTGGCGTTCTTCGAGGGACTCAAGACTCGGGCGTACTAGTAGCCGCCCAAGTGAAAAATCAGGGCGGGGCTTCATGATCAACCTCGGGAATCGGGAGAGAAGCTGCGAGTGCAACTTCGCCGAAATCGAACCGGAGATTCGCTGCTGAAATAATCCCGTTTCGAGCCAGTAGCCCAGCTTGTAGAGTCAATGCCTTACCTTGGAGGGTCTTGAGCAAAACCCTCTCATGCGGGCAGCGCTTTTTCCCAATCTTCCGCGAACCTGCAGCAAAACGGCCTTGTCTTGAACGCCGCTAACCGCGATTCTGTTAACGCGTGACTGCATGCCGTCGTTTGTGAGACGGTTCAGTTCCAGCGGTCTGGAACTGCCCCAAGAAATTGCAGCAGATTCCTTAGCTCCGATCTTTTGTGTGGATCCCGAGCACACCCGAGCAGGAGATTTACCGTGCTCCAAGTCCGATTGCCTGATGGCTCTCTCGTAGAACATCATGGATCCGCTTCCGCCCTGGATGTTGCTGAAAAGATCGGTTCGCGACTGGCCAAAGCCGTCGTTGCCGCCAAAGTCGAAGACAAAGTCATCGACGCCTTCCGCCCTCTACAAGATCAGACCGATCTTGCACCCGTTCCGCTAACCTTGCTGACCAACAAGGACACCCAATCGCTCGACGTCCTGCGCCACTCCTGCGCTCACATTATGGCTCGCGCCGTAATGCGACTGTTCGACGGCGTCTCACTCGCCTTCGGCCCGACCATCAACAACGGCTTTTACTACGACTTTGATCTCGATCACAAGCTGAGCGAAGATGACTTTGCTGCCATCGAAAAAGAGATGGGCAAGATCATTCAAGAAGCCGAACCCTTCGAGCAGTTCTCGCTCGGCCGCGAAGAAGCAGTCGAACTCTGCGGCGACCTGAAACAATCGCTCAAAGTTGAGCACATCGAAACTGGCCTGGCCGAACACAAACAACTCGGCTTCTATCGCCAAGGCGAATTTGTGGACTTGTGCCGCGGCCCGCACATCCCCGATGCAAGCAAAATCAAAGCTTTCAAGCTACTGAGCGTTGCGGGCGCGTACTGGAAGGGTGATTCCAAGGGCAAGCAGCTCCAGCGACTGTACGGCACCGCCTGGTTCAGCGCCAAGGACCAGCAAGCGTACTTGGACCAGATCGAAGAAGCCAAACGTCGGGACCACCGCGTGCTAGGCAAGAAGATGGGCTTGTTCCATATCAGCCAAGAAGTTGGCAGTGGCCTGTGCCTTTGGTTGCCCAAGGGTGCCCGAGTCCGCGTACAACTCGAGAACTTCCTACGTGAGGAATTGCTCCGTAGAGGTTACGAGCCCGTTTACAGTCCGCACATCGGCCGAGTCGAGCTTTACGAAACCAGCGGGCACTTCCCGTACTATCGCGACAGTCAGTTTTCGCCCTTGTTCCAAGGGCAGGCAGGCGGGCTGATCGACGCGTGGGTCGACAAGCTACAGAGCGAAGACGGACTTTCCGCGGACGAGGAAATGCATCTGAGCGATGCTGCGGAAGTCCTCGGAGCCGAGCTGCCGGATTACAAGCCGTCTGATTCGGTTGCAGAGCGTGTCGAGGTGCTTCAAGCCTGGCAGCGACAGAATGAACGATATCTGCTGCGGCCAATGAACTGCCCGCACCACGTAATCATGTTCAAAGCCCAACCACGTTCTTACAAACACTTGCCACTGCGACTGATGGAATTCGGCACCGTCTACCGCTACGAACAGACTGGCGAGCTGAACGGCATGCTTCGTGTTCGTGGCCTGACTCAAGACGATGCTCACATCTTCTGTACTCCGGAGCAAGTCGAAGAAGAATTCCGCAACACCATTGAGCTAACACGCTTTGTGCTCGAGAGCGTTGGCTTCAGCGATTATCGCGTACAGCTCTCGTTGCACCGAGCCCGACTCGTCAAGTAAAATGACGAGATCGAGAGCTTCGTTGCAGCCAAGTAATGAGGTCGTTGAGGTCGAGGTCGTTGTCGAAGACGTTGCGCGATAAGTGAAGTCCCCGGAGAAGCC
>PKCQ01000270.1 GCA_002862265.1 Planctomycetaceae bacterium
GCTGGTGTTGCGCTGAAAGGGTGGCAGCGGCAAAGCGAGGAAGTTGCTCAGGTCGTTCGAGGTGTGACGGACGGAACGGCTGATGAAGGGAAGACCTCTATATTATCCAGTCTTAGCGAGGACGTTGCGATGGTCGTTAGAGGTGTTGAGGACGGAGCGGATGCTGAAAGGAAGACCTCTATATTATTCAGTCGTGACTGCGAGGAAGGAGCTGTTGTAAGACCAGCGCCTTGTAGCGGCCCCAAGACAAAGTCGGCTTTCGGATCTCGTTTCTTAGCCGTATAGAACTGCTCAGCCGGTTGATGACCGAGGCAGACATGAATTGACTGTTGGCGACGCGGAATTCCTTGCACATTGAAGCGAGGCTGGAAGTGGCGGATCAGAAACTGCTCGCGCACCAAGGCCGCAAAGTCACTCGGCTGCGGCTCCCACACGATCGTCTGGGTGGATTGAACAATGCGCCCCGACTTGTCTTCTTCGTTGTTCGGCAGGAAGTAACTCAGCAAGCGATTCCGTAAGCACTTTGACTTGCCGACATAAACTAGGCGACCATGCGGGTTGAGCATGCCGTAGACACCTGGCTCCTTCGGCGCGTACTTGCGTACCTGAACGCGAAGTTCGCTTGTCTTCTCCGATTCAATAGATCGCAATCCGGCCGGCCTATATGGCAGCAGCAAATCGTCGCCGAAATCGTCGAAGCTCTTCTCTTCTAGAAACGCATCCATGCCATCTGCTCTCTGGTCCGGGGTCCAAATTCAATTCCGATTGAATTGGTTTAGGTGAGTAGTCAACTTTGCCCTAAGGCGGTAGACGAGTCAGAATCTGCGGTAGACGAGTCAGAATATGCGGTAGACGAGTCAGAATATGCCAGTACCACTTCGTTCCCAAGCATTATTCCGTTGCGCGAATACACTTTCCATTGGTGAAACTCTTCTGCCGATCGCACCACTCTATTATGGCCGCAGATGCGTACCAGACACAAGCCGATTGCCAGCCGCCACAAACCCGACGATTCCAAAACGCTGCGAGCGCCAAGCGATCGACGACTCTCCCCAATCGCTTCCGACTCCTACTCGTGCTCGCCAACTGCTAACTGCCAATAGCCAAGCTACCCACTTCCCTTCTTCTTTTTGCCAACAACGCTAGCTCGCTGCAGAGCCAATTCCCCAAACTTCTCACGAACCGAATCCGCGGCGGCATCTAAACGCGATTGAGCCGCAGACTGCCGCTGTTGCTCGACAGAATCATCGAACAAACCAAGTTGAACAGGTCGATTGGTTTGCAGATTGGAAACTCCCATCCCAATCAGACGCAAATTCAACTTTCGAGTCTTGGGCAAACTACCCTCAAACAGCTCGCGCGCGACTTTCCAAAGCGAATCGGTTGCACTACTAGCGACAGCTAAACTCTGTGCTCGAGTAACGGTATGAAAATCGCTGTAACGAACCTTCAGGTTCACTGTCTTACCCAGACGATCTGCTCGTCGAAGTCGGTAGCCAACCTGTTCTGTAAGCTCAAGTAAGCGGGCAAGCAGTACTTCCGAGTCCTCAACATCGGCCGCGAATGTCGTCTCGTGTGAGATCGACTTGGCTCGGCGCGCAGAGACCACCCGCCGCGAGTCCATCCCTTGTGAGAGTCGCCAGAAATGCTCGCCCACGGGCCCGAACAGGTATTGTGCCTTCTCGTTGCCGAGCATGCGAAGTTGTCCAAAGGTTGTGATGCCGCGTGCTTCGAACTTGCGCTGCGTCACACGGCCAACACCCCAGATTCGCGAGATCTCAAGTGGGTCCAAAATCTCTTGTATCCGTTCTGGAGCAATGATCGTGAAACCATCAGGCTTCTCCAGATCACTCGCCAACTTTGCCAGGAACTTGTTTGGAGCCACCCCGACCGAAGCAACTAACTGCAATTCAGACAGAATCTCCGCTTTGATTCGTCGTCCGATCTCGACGGCGTCACCAAAGAGTTGTTGGGTACCGTGAACGTCTAGAAAAGCCTCATCCAGTGAAAGTGGTTCGATCTCTGGCGTATAACGAGCAAAGATCGCGCGGATCTCGTGACTAATTTCTGCATAACGCTGCATCCGTGGTCGGACGATCGTTGCCTGCGAACAGAGACGCACTGCCCTAGACGTCGGCATAGCGCTGTGGACCCCGAACTTTCGCGCGGCATAGTTGGCAGCCGAAACCACTCCACGACCACGTGGCGAGCCGCCCACAATCAGGGGCTTGCCACGCAGTACCGGATTCTCTCTTTCCTCCACCGAGGCGTAGAAGGCATCCATGTCGACATGCAGAATCATCCCACCACTCTAACCATTGATTCGTCATGGTCCAAATGCAATTCTAAGGAGAGAGGTGTCAAGGCGTTAACCGTAGGTTGCAGTGAGCGACTTTAAAGCGGACCGCAAGTTCTTCCGTTCGCACAAACACACTTATCCGAAATGGTAGTGGCGTACAATCGGGTTACTCGCGAAACTCCCGCGCCTCGCGGCGATGCTGCTCAATGCCCCCAGCTCACAGCTCAACACATCGCGACCAGTTTTCCTGTGTCGTTCGTTTGGGGCGAAGCTTGCTTTCTGCGACTTGCGCGTCGCCCGTTTCCTGCGGGAACAAAAAGATGGCTCCGAGCAAGATTTCGGATTGAGGAATCCCGAGTCGCTCGAAAGTGGTGGCCTCGCGAAGAATGCCGCCGCTGGACCAGTAGTTCCGGATGCCGCGTATGGTGGCTGCCAGAAGCAGATTCTGGATTGCTGAAGAAGCCGCTGCGATATGCTCCATATTCCCTAAACTCGCGTCAAAGAGCTGACCGGCTGGCAGAGTTTCGCTCGAAGGATTTGGCAGCCATGTTGCAACCAGCAACGAATCCGCCGCCGCCAGCATCTTCGGGATCTTCCCCGCCTTCTTCGGATCCAGGGTAGGCCCCAGTTGCCGGCAAGTCTGCGGGCTCAGAATGTGAAATCGCCAAGGTTCAATGCCGGACATCGCCTCTGATTCACGATGGTGCTGGTCGCAGGCGCGGTGAAAAGGCGCCATTCCAGCGACGGCTAGCAGTTCCTGCACAGTTTCACGCCATTTTTTAGGACAATCCAGATCTTTTTCTGCGAGGATTTTGACTGTTTTGCGTTCGCTTATTGCTTTGTCTACAAGGTTCATTGCATTTTTGTTGAGATTGAGTTTCAATATGAACTTGAAATAGGCTTATTATTTACAATAAAATCTGTCAAAAATAGCCCTTGTTCCTTCGTGTCCGCTTCTAGCCTTCAGGCCCCAGGGGCTGTTCCAACTGTCGCCCGATTATGGCTACTCCAGAACCCAATTCATCCTCCGCCACCGAAAACGCTAGAACTGCGTCGCCCGCTGTCGAACCTAACGAGATGCCTAAGATTATTAGGTTTGAGACCTTAGCTCGCTGCGGCGAAGAGATCTGGATCGAGAATGGCGGTCAAATCTATCGATTGCGGCGCACCAAGCAAGGCAAGTTGATTCTTACGAAGTAAGCCGACCTACTCCAAGAGGAGTCTCACATGCGGCCTGTGTACCTGAATCACGCTGGAACAAGCTGGCCGAAACCTGCTTGCGTTCAAGACACCTGCCATCAAGCAATGCATACTGATGTATCCGAGTGGGCAGGTCAATTCGCGGCTCAGCATCAAAAGATCGCAAGTTATTTTGGCATCCATGATCCTCAATCCTTGCTGCTCACTCCGGGATGCACCTCTGCACTCAATGTTGCCGTAGAAGGTCACGATTGGCAAACGGGAGACGCTGTTTGCTTAAGTTCATACGAGCACCATGCCCTTCACCGACCGCTTTTGAAGCTGGCGCTACGCGATGTCGACTTGCATGTCATCCCACCGTCAGAAGATTCTGCCTTCTCTCTTTACAAGTTGGAGGAGATCTTGTGCTCGCGGGAAGTCAAGCTTGTTGCCGTCACGGCAGCTAGCAATGTGACGGGAGAGCTACTGCCCATTCAAGAGATCACTACCCTGGCTCATCGTTATGGAGCAAACATCTTGATCGATGGTGCTCAACTAGTCGGCTGGTTCGACCTCAACTTGCCCGACTCGGAATTCGATTTATTTGCCTTCGGTGGTCATAAAGGATTACTGGCACCTTGGGGCATTGGCGGCCTCTACATGCGTCCGGGGCTTGGGATGAGCGCAGCCCAAGCGACTTGCAGCATCGACTCTGAAACAAAAGAATGCCCTGGGCAACCAAGCTATTGCGATGTTGGCAGCGTTGACCGCATCGCCCTAGCGGGACTTGCAAGTTCAATCAATTGGATTCGTCAACAGAACGAGTCCAGCATACTCGCACGCTGTCGTGACTTCATTGCCCAGATGCAATCGGTGCTAAGAGCAAACCCTAAGGTATCGGTCCTTGGCAATCTCGACGTCGAGCAAAGATTGCCGACGATTGCCTTTCAGCATCGTGAGCTATCAAACGAACGGATCGCTGAACGCCTATTTACAGACGGAATCACAACTGCCACCGGATTACAATGTGCTCCGATGGCGCATGAAATGCTCGGTACCGCACCTGAAGGTGTTACCCGATTGAGCGTCGGTGCCATAAACACACAGGATGAAATCGACCTAGCCTGCGAAGCCTTGCGAAAGATCGAACGCTAGGGCTCTGCGTCGGAAGGTCCTCTTTCCGAGCTTACGCTTCGGGTTGTGATTAGCCATGAACTTTCTGACTTAGGACATGAGGTGCCAGCCTAAAAACGTCGGCGAAGGACGACGAGGCTTCGGTCCGAGTCGAGAGGCTGCTTGTCGACTCCACTCATCGGCAGCAATCGAGCAAGATGATCAGCGATCTCTTCGACAGACTCTTCTTGCATCTCAGTGACAACTTCCAGCAAGCCATCTTGAGAGAATCCGCCTCGCTCAAGCCCGCCGAGCACATCCGCAGAAGCGAGAATCAGCAATTCCCCGCCCTCCAGATTCACATGTTCATTATAGAAACGTGTGTCCGGTTGAACGGCAATCGGAGTCGGCGTCCCATTAAGCCTTCGCACTCCATATGCGGTCAGAATGAATGCTTGGGTATCGCCAGTCAAGGCAATTTCTGCGGCACCAGATTCGGGATGGATCTGGACGTAGCAAAGAGAACTGCGCCAATCGCCATCTTCAACATCCCACAAAATGTCGTTTGCCTTGCGGAGAACCTGAGAAGGCTTATGCCGGGCATTCCAGCAGGTTTCAATTACGGTTTGAATACTAGTCGCAATCAACGATCCACTTGGACCATTGGAAACGGCCGCTCCCAAAGCGACGCAGATTTCCTGATTCTTGTTGACGGTCCATGTGTGGAAATTTCCGCCAAGTGTTTGACCTTGGAAGGTCCAGCCGCTAATTTCGTAGTCACGGTGCAGCGGCTGACGACTTGGCAGACGCGAGGACTGTACCATGCTCGCTTCTTCGATCTGGCGGCGGGTAGCACGCGTACGCAAGACTTCATCCGCCAAGACGCTGCGTTCGATATCAACCAGGATTTTGTCCGAAGCAGCGCGAGCGACTTCGATATCGCTGGAGTTAAAGTCGCGGATATGATCGCTCCACAACCAAATCGTCCCTTGCGGCATCGTTGGTGAGCCTATGGGCAAGCAGAGAGCAGCGGCAAAATCCTGAGGGCAATTCCACTCAGGAGCAAGCTTGGTATTTTCGACCAATACGGCGTTACCCATCAAAGCTTCGAGGTCTGCTAAGGCGCCGCGCAGCTGTCGAGGTGGTTGCGTCAAAGCGTCACTGGAAAGACCAATGGCGGCTCGCATCTTCAATTCGCTGGTCGTGTCGTCGAGTAAGTAAATCGCAGCCGCATCGCTGACCGTTTGCTCACAGGCTCGCTGAAGCGACTCTTTCAGCCGTTCTGCCAAAAGCTCCGCTTCCTCCGGGCGGATGCTCACGCCCAGCGAGGTGGCGAGTTGCGCCTCCTGCAGCTCAATGGTTGTCTCTGCCTCCTTGAGCTTCTGAATCAGTGCATCGACCTGTTCCAGCAGAGCCCAAGCCTCTGTTTCGCTTGTGATGTGCCCAGTTCTTCCGGCTTCGACATCTGCATCGAGCAGCCCATCAATCGGATCGCTACAGACTAGCTCGACCCGAGTTCGCAGTGGAAGCACGATCCCCTCGGAAGCAAGCGCAAGCTGATGTGGTGTGCCTTGAATTGGGCGCGGAACCCAACCGGTTGCATCGGCAAATACAGACACTAAGTCTTGAATATCTAGCTTCCCTTTCGAGGCTAGCTCTTCAGCAAGGCGTGCGGTGGAATCTTCGGTATGCAACTTGAGATGAGAGGAGCTCTTCCTAGGCACGACGTTTCCTTCAGCGGAGTGGATTGGGTTTCTGATCCTTCGGCCATCGAGGAGTCGACGCGCCAGTGAACCAAATCAACCTATGCCAACATCCATGCCGAGCACTGGTTCGAATTGCAACACTGCTAGAACCCGACTAATCGGTAACAAGGTCAACCCGGCGGCAAGTCCTCAGCTACCAGTGCCCGAAAAGGTTCGGGGCTTTCAACCTAGCAAGTGCTTCACGAGGAGTTCATCGAACCTGGGCGCCACGAGAGAAGAGGAAACAGTTACCGGCGATACGAGTTTCTTCACGCAGGCTCCACCCAATCCGACTTATCGATACGAACCGCAACAACGCGAGTGCAGCAGCGCTTTGAAAGCGAGCCCTGAATGGAGTCGCGACTCGCAGCCTCATAAGCATTCAGGTCGGAATCGTCGCCACAGAGCGAAAAGTCTTTTGTTTCTTTTGGCCCCGGACTCGCTGGTAGGAATTCGCGAAAATAAGTGCGATTGCCCCCTTAACATCACCTCCGCTGCTACCTGCTGGTAGGGGCCTGTCTAGAGTCGTTGCACGAGCTGGCCGCTCACACGGCGAACCAGCCGTCGCATCTCTAGGACGCTAATGGTGCTGAGCACGCGTGCCACTGGTAACTGGCTAGTGATAACCACGTTGTTCAGATCCGTCGGTTCCATACCGATGGCTTGAAGCACTTGTGTTTCCTGTTCGTTCAACTGCAATTCAGCCGGGTTACGAATCGTTTTTTCTTCCGAGATTTTGACACTTTCTGCCAATGGCCCTAGAGCTTCGATCACGTCATGCGGGTCTTGCACGAGCGTGGCGCCATCTCGAATGATTTGGTGGCAACCTTGCGAATTGGGGGCAGTCACCATTCCTGGCAGCGCAAAAACATCTCGTCCCTGTTCGCCTGCAAGTCGAGCCGAAATGAGCGCACCACTTCTCTGAGCCGCTTCGATAACGATCGTCCCCAGTGAGATTCCGGTCACGATACGATTACGTTGTGGAAACATGCCCTTCTTCGGCTTCGTGCCGGGCGGCATCTCGCTAATAAGCGCACCAGAGCCGGCAATTTGCTCTCCTAGTTCGGCGTTTTGCGGCGGATAGACTTCCTGAACACCGTTGGCTAAAACAGCGATGGTCCGTCCGCCCGCCTCAAGTGCTCCCCGGTGCGCAGACGTGTCAATTCCTCGCGCAAGCCCGCTCACTACTGTCAGTCCAGCTCGAGCAAGCTGCCGAGCGAATCGCTCGGCCTGACTGCGTCCGTACTGCGTTGCTCCACGAGTACCGACAATCGCCACGCTCAGGTTGTCGGTTTTAAACAGCTCTCCACGAAGGAACAAAACACTTGGCGTTCCATCTATTTCGTGCAGCAGCCTCGGAAAACCGGGCTCGTCAGGGAACAAGATTCGGACGCCCGATTCTCGGCAGCTTTCGACGATTTCCAAGGCCCGCTCTCGAAACTCGGCAGATCTCAATCGCCGCGAAAGTGAAATGCCTACTCCAGGCACTTCCATCAGATCCGTTGGACTAGCAGAAAGAACGGTCGCAGCATTCCCAAATTGCTCAAGTAGCACCTCCAGTATCTGTGGACCAACGCCAGTGGTGTGAACCAGCTGCAGATAGTCGAGCTGTTCCTGCGAGAACCGCTGGGGCTCAGGCAGCGATACTTGTAGCTCTGGCTCACTGCCGTTGGTCATTTCTACCCCCTACGGTTTCTACGTTGAAGTGCCTCCAATGCACACTAGGTATTCCTGCCGGCTTCCACCTATCCCCTCCGCGACTCGTAACAACAGCTTGTCACCAGAAACAGCTGGACTAGCAAACGCCTCAGAGCCCAAACGATTCTGAGATTCCAGATTGAATCGATCGGGGCTTGGCTTGAACACATACATCGTACCTGATTCATTCGCCCAGTAGACATACCCACCAGCGTAAATCGGAGAAGCACTAACGCGACCGCCAAGACGCTCACGCCACATTTCCTTTCCGTCGTTACATCTCCAACAGTAAAGCACTCCTTGGTCTGTGAAGCCGTACAGATAGCCATCAACCACGATCATGGATTGCTCGTAGCACTTTTGCTTGTTCTTCCAGGCTATCTTTCCACTGCCGTCTGCAACAACTGCAATCGTCTCACGATCGGGATAGCCACCACTGGCAAATACTAAATCGCCATCCCAGACTGCAGTACCGCATGTTGCAGCGGTGGTTCCGGCAACCGCCCAAAGTTGTCGACCGCTAGCTGGTTCGTAAGCAACAATTTGGCCCGAGCCGGACAGAAAGAGCTGATCGCGACCAGCGACTTTACCAACAACCGGTGAAGAGAAAGTGATGTTTTCCTTACGGTCAGCACGCCAAACTTCAACACCTGTTTTCCGATCAAAGGCCACTATGGAACTGTCCTCTCCGTCGTACTCAGCGGAGACGATCACTAGGTTCCCATAGATGAGCGGCGAGGGAGCGTAACCGTAACGGTAGCGACGTGGATTAAACTTGCTCGCCCGCTTCTGCCATAACAACTGCCCATCAAGCTTCAAAGCGGAGAGCTCGATGATGCCGTGATGAAAAAGCGTAGTGAACAGCCGCTTGCCATCTGAAGCAATGGTTGCGCTGGCTTCTGTATTGTTGCGATGGTTTTGCTCGGGAAAGCCACCGCGAGCGATCTCCCGCTTCCACAGCTGTTTTCCCGTTGAGAGATCGTACGCAATTGCATATTGCACTTGCTCGCCTTCGGCTGCGCTGGTCAGGAAGACCTTTCCTCCAACGAGAACCGGGCTGCTGTGCCCACGTCCGGGTACAGGAGATTTCCAAAGAACGTTTTCTGAATTGCCAAACTTGATGGGGAGCTTCTGATCGGATGCATGACCATTGCGTTGCGGACCACGCCACCATGGCCAATCCTGCGAAGACAGCTCTACGTCTGCTGAAAAGCTTGACTCCTGAGCATAACTAACGGGTACTCCGCCTAAACCCAGGAGAAAAACGAGAATCAGGGAGAGAAGGAGCTGGGAGCGAAAGTACATTTCGTTTTCCGATCAAGTCAAACCAATTGCGCCGATCCTTGAACCAAGGCGCCGAACCGTAGAACCACATGATAACAAGTAACTCGGGTTTGCTTTGACACGAAAAAACCCTAAGTCACTCACAGCAACTTAGGGTCGTGTTCATTCTGTCCGATCCGTTAGGATCCGCTTTTGCCCGCCTTACTTAGGCTGCTTCCTTCACCCATGCTAGGTACATCATAATGCAAGCGACCAGCATCAACAGCGTGGAACCGATCAGCATTACGGTGTAAACGTTCAGAGCCTGCTTGGGTTGATTTCCGTTGCTCATTTTGGAGTTCACTTATCTTTTGCGAGTAATACTGATTTCAAGTTGCGTGTCGACTCGATCACCACTTCGGATGTAACCACGCTGGTAAGACTCCAGAATTCGAGCGACGGCCTTGTCATTACGCACAGTCGCAATCTGCAAGCGACCTAGGTAGTTGCTATTCCGACTGACTTCTAGGGTGTCTCCAATGGCAAGCCCATCGTCACGGCCCAAGTTGACTTCGACGTTTGTCCCGTCAACGGCAACGACTAAGCCATTGGTAGCTGGTGGGCTAAGTACTGTATCTGGATCGATGCCGAGAGAATCGATCAATGATTTCGATTTGGTGTTCTCATCTGCAAGCTGGTTAGCTTTGACATTCAACTCACTGTACCGGCCTTCGAGACGACCGAGGCTGTCTGTGGCGGCAACCAATCGCCCGAAGAGTTGATCACGATCGGCACGAGCGGCGAGTAGGTCTGCTCGCAAAGCCTTGTTCTCGTCATCGCGAGCCTTCAATTCGATCGCATTGGCTTTGTTTGTTTCCGTAGCAGCGGTGAGGGCAGACGACAGGTTGAGTGCTTCACGATTACTCTTGTCGCGCTGTGATTTCATCTCGCGATTGGCCGCTTCCAGTGTTCCCAAGGTAGCGACACGAGCGGCTCGTTCGATCGCCAGCTTGTTTTGCAGACTTTGAATTTGGACCTGTGCCTGATTCAAGTCGCTTTCAGCCTTTTTCTGTGCAGCAGTCGCATTGTCTGCCTTGTCCTTGTTCTTAATGTGTTCATTATTCACCGCAACTGCGAGCAAGAAAAAGATCAGGCTCAATGCCAAAATCAATGCGGTAAAGACTTTGCCAAGTAAGTTCATCGATGGTTCCTTGGTTCAGCAGAGACCCTGGAGCAGCATAACGCTGAAATCTTCAGATAAGACAGTTCAGGAGGAGTGTGATTAGGTTGATGGTTTAGTTGCCAAGATCCGCCGCACGATCCTTCAATGTGCGAAGGGTGCCTTGAAAGCTGTTGAAGGCAACCTTTGCTTCAATCAAACGCTTGTATAGTTCGTCTCGGTTGGCTTTGGTGTCAACGATGTCCTGTCGTAGGCCGCGAACTTGGTCGGACAATCGTTTCATTTCAGCTTGAGCTGATTGGTTATTCTGTGCAGCAAGTGTTAATGCTTCTCGCAAACGGGTCGCTTCGGCTTCCTGAGCGAGAAAGGCGGCATTTGATGCTTCGTATTGAATCTGCAACGCGGCAAGTGCTTCTCTTCTAGAACCGACTTCCGCTTCAATTTCTGCCTTTAAAGTATCGCGGAGCTGCCCCAGCTGTGTATTCCGATCTTCCGAAACCCTGGCTGCCTCCTCAAATCCAGCCGCAGCCGAGTCATGATCGATATACGTTGCGTAGGCGAGCACCGAATACGTGCAAAACGTGATGCTCAGTAGGAAAATCAAGCCAATGAAGACTTTTCCCAATAGGGTCATCTTGATTCCTCTAAGTCACACTGCCGCAAGGAGTTAGGCAGTTCGTAAATGGCCGTGCACAAGGGACTTACGGACGGTCCGCGGTCTTCCACTCCTAATCATAACTAGTAGCCATGTCATCGCCAACGATTTCCGAGAAATTGGGACGACTAGGAAAAATAGAAGCAGCGACTTTATCGATTACATGCGTGAGTATAGCCCCTCAAGAAACGACTCGACGACCTTTTCGATTAGCGTTAGACTATTGCGACTCGATATCGAGCGAGCCGATCCCCAAATCACGATCCCACAACGACTTAGGTCTGCCGCACAGACATTTTGAAGCGGCAATTGCTCAACCCCAAAACTGGATGGCCATAGTCTTCAAGGTCGCCCAAGGGTAATTTCTACCCCGTAAATATTCCGACAGAGCCAAATTGATCCTTATACTTCGCAGCGATGCTACATCTGAGCAGGTTGATCACGTGGTCAAACACGTGGAATCCCTCGGCTTTGCTGCGCATCTTAGTAAGGGCACCCATCGCACTATCGTTGGGATAATCGGTGAAGAGGATGAGGCTCGTAATGCACCGCTTAAGGCGATACCTGGCGTCGCGGATGTCGTTCCCGTTATGCCGCCTTACAAACTGGCCAGCCGAGATGCTCATCCGCAAGATAGCATCGTCGAAGTTGGCGACTGTAAAATTGGCGGTGGCCACCTCGGGATGATCGCTGGTCCTTGCTCGGTAGAAGAGCCGGAGCGGATGGATCGCATCGCTGAATCAGTCCGAAAGAGCGGAGCTAATATTTTCCGCGGCGGTGCTTTCAAGCCACGGACAAGTCCCTACGCGTTTCAAGGTCTTGGCGAAGACGGACTGAAGATTCTGCGAGACTCTGGCCAAAAGTATGGCATGCCAGTTGTCACCGAAGTAACCGATCCAAGAAACGTCGAGCTTATCGTTAAGTACGCTGATATGCTTCAGATCGGTGCTCGCAACATGCAAAACTTCGTGTTGCTCACGGAGGTTGGCAAAACGAACAAACCTGTGCTGCTCAAGAGAGGCATGTCAGCAACGGTCAACGACCTGTTGATGAGTGCAGAGTACATTCTCAGCCAAGGCAATTCGCAAGTTGTACTTTGCGAACGCGGTGTAAAGGGCTTCGACAACGCCACCAGGAATCTGTACGACCTAGCATCGGTCGCACTCGTAAAAACGCTTTCGCACTTGCCAATCATGGTTGACCCAAGTCACGCGACGGGACGGCCCGAGCTGATTCCGCCTTGTGCCTTGGCTGGCGTTGCTGTGGGTGCGGATGGTGTTCACATCGAAGTGCATGATTGCCCAGAGGTCGCGAAGAGCGACGGGCCCCAAGCATTGCTGCCAGATCAATACCACGACTTGATGGAACAGCTTCGGGGCGTAGCCCAGGCAGTAAACAAGAAGATTGCTTGCCCCCAAGTCACAGACTCAGCCACGATCGAATCAAACATTTAACGAAACAAAAGCCGGACGGGAGCAGAACCCTTGAGAAAGTACCTGATTGCAGGCAATTGGAAAATGAAGATGACACGCGACACCAGTGTCGCGTTGGTCAATAAACTGCTAGATGAATTGGAGCCGAGCGAGAATGTAGAAGTAGCCGTTTGTCCGCCTGCCGTTTACCTGCACGATGTTGGCGCTGCTCTGCGTGGCAGCCATATTGGACTCGGTGGACAGAACATGCATGCCGCTCCGGAAGGTGCATTCACCGGCGAAATTAGCTCGGGCATGCTCAAAGACATTGGCTGTCAGTACGTGATTCTCGGACACTCCGAGCGTCGCCAGTACTTCGTTGAGACAGATGCTGATGTCAACGAAAAACTAAAAGTGGCATTGTCCGTAGGCCTGATTCCTATCGTATGCGTGGGGGAAACCTTGGAGCAGCGTGAGTCTGGCAGCACAGCGGAGGTGATCGCTGAGCAAATCCGCGGTTCGCTCAGCGGGCTAGATGCTGCGGATGGTGCCAAGATTGTCGTTGCTTATGAACCCGTTTGGGCCATCGGAACTGGCAAGACTGCAACACCCGAACAAGCTGAAGAAGTCCATGCACAAATCCGTGGTCTACTCCGTGAGCTTTTCGGCGCAGAAACCGCTGCTACCATTCGTATACAGTACGGCGGCAGTGTGAAGCCTGATAATGCTTCAGAACTGCTGGGGCAACCGAACATTGACGGCGCCCTAGTCGGCGGTGCAAGCCTGAAAGCAGATGGTTTCGCGGCCATTATCGCTGCGGCAAAATAACAACCGGACTGGATCACCTCAGTCAAACGTACGAATCAACGCTTCCTCACGAATTTTGACGAAGGAACACAGGCATGCTGATTGCAGCCTTAACTCACTATTTTTTCGGAATCACCATCTTTCTGATGTCTCTTTTTCTGATCTTGCTAGTTTTAGTCCAGCGAGGTAGAGGCGGCGGACTTACCGGTGCACTGGGTGGACCTGGTGGCCAGTCAGCCTTTGGCACCAAGGCGGGTGACCTGTTCACAAAGATCACCATCGGTGTTGCAGCGGCATGGATCCTACTTTGCGTCGCGGCAGTGATGGCCTTGAAGACTCGTGCTCTTCCAACTTTTGGGGCTGAAGGCACCACAAACTCAATATCAAGTAGCTCCGGCGAAACAGGCGGATCAGATTCCAGCAGCAGCGGAAGCTCTCTTGGTGATCTGCTGAACGACGACGACGACGGCACACCCGGCTTGGGTGGCACTTCCGG
>PKCQ01000043.1 GCA_002862265.1 Planctomycetaceae bacterium
AGGCGTCGCACACGATTTCAACAATCTTTTGCTCGCGATCACGGCCAATCTTGAGCTTGCGCGAATGCAGTCGGAGCTTGAATCAAACAGCGAATACCTGGAAGCGGTAGAGCGAGCGTCAAAGTTGGTCAAACACCTCCTCGGTTTTTCAAGAAAAAGCGTGCTGGAACTGCGGGTCCGCGATCCCAACGAAGTCGTGCGTCGGATCGAAAGCCTGCTCGACAGAATCCTAAATGCAGAAATAGTATTTCGTGTAGATCTTGCTGGCGATACCTGGAATGTCAATATGGATGACACTCATATCGAGCAGGTGCTACTGAACCTTTGTCTCAATGCGCGAGACGCTTGCCTCGGCTCGGAGAGTTTGATCGAGATAACCACAAGCAATCTACCCAGCCCCGAGCTTGCTCAAGCCATTGAACGAGGCGAGCTACCCCCGACACGAGAGCGAGATTACGTTCGCATTACAGTCCAGGATAATGGCACGGGAATCAATGAAGATGTGCTTGGAAAAGTCTTCGACCCATTTTTCACTACCAAAGAACCAGGCAAAGGAACTGGCCTCGGCTTGTCGATGTCACTCGGAATTGTAGAGCAGCATGAAGGCGTTCTGCACTTAGATTCCAAGCCGGGGCAAGGCACTCGATGCGATCTATTGTTACTGCGAACTTTAGCGTTGATAAATCCTGCGGATAGCCAGATCGGTCGATTGGAAAAAACTGACATCAAGTTCGCCAATATTTTGCTGGCCGATGATGCCGAGCTAGTTCGCGAATCCACCGCAAACGCACTCAAGGCAAATGGCTACGCGGTAACTTCGGTAAGCAATGGTGTGGATGCTTTGATTCACTTGAGAAGCTCAAGTAAGTTTGCTGTTGCCATTGTCGACTTCTCGATGCCCGGGATGTCTGCCGTGGACTTGTTCCAGAGAATCCGCGAATACCGACGCGAGTTACCTCTGATCGTCACAAGTGGCTACTCGATCGAACTCGATGAAGTTGCAGAACAGGCGAGGCAACCGGTGAACTTCTCAGCAAAACCTTATCGTACAGTTGCCCTGGTAGATGCCATCAATCAAGCTGTAGCACCGCTGACGACTACCCCCCCAGCCCTTCACCTTAAGCCCAAAAGGCATCCTCGAACGCCGTCAGCTACTCTGGCATGCCTCTGCATAGCAAATTGGGTCTCAAGCCTGGCTTGACCTGTCTGTTTATCAAAGTGCCAGATCACCACATGTAGCTAGTGGAAGGCGTCGAAGCACCGACTTTTGTGCGTGTTGTCATCGACTTGGTTTTCCGGGCGTAGTAGGGTTCGGCCTCAGTTGACCGCAAGACACATAACATCCGAGTGTCTCAGCTTCTCGCTGCAAGAGAATACTATCGTGGGCAACTGGACGCTTACTCGAAGTATTGGGAACAAGTGCCCGGTGAGAAGATTGCTGAGAGAGGCCTCTATTTCACAAAAATCCCAAACAACCAGTTGTAAGCGATCGGCCAATCAAGGCCTTGTCAATTAGCGTTCTGTAAGCGCCTGAGCTTGGGCGACGCTATCGGGATCAAAGAGTTCGTCAAGCTGTGTCTCGACAACTCGGAGTAGCAGGATCGTGTATTCCTCCGACTGATCAGCGGTCTTTGTTGTAAAGAACGCTTTTCCTAACGCCTTGGTGGGTTGCGAGGCGGTTACGACTAGTACTTGCCCAAGTTTCAGCCTCGTAACGATCTTGAGCTCTTGCCAGTTCTCAGAAGCACGCCGGAGCTCTGGACGCATGCCGATCTCCGAGGTGACATAGGAGTGCTTGAGTTCGCCGTACTGCACTTCGGGCGTCAGTTCAACGGTAGTTTGCGTGTCGCCATGCGGAATGGCACGCAGGTCAAACAAGGCGTTGGCCTTTTCAAAGGTTTGTCCCTGAGTTGCCGAATCGAGAACGGTCAGGACTGTCAGCGGCTCTGACAGATCATTTCGCAAAAACAATTCTTTGCGTCGGCCGGCTCTACACTGAAGCCGACGAGTCATGTTGTCCGAGTCAGCGGCTAGCCCGGCGTGTTCAAGTACATCAGTACTCTGATCATGTGAGGTTTCCGCGATTTGATCTCGAATGGCCTTCGGAAGCTCAGAAATCACCAAGCCGACTCGCAACCCATTTAGATCCAGTCTTTCGCGTGTCTCCATTGGCAAGAACGTTTCATCGATCTCACCCCATATCTGCTGAAACTCTGGCAGCTTTGCTTTAGGAAAGCGAACCAAAACGGTTTCAACGAGAACGCTGTCAGGTCCCCTCCTGGGCCTTGCCAGCAGTGGACTC
The DNA here is from genome assembly GCA_002862265.1 of Planctomycetaceae bacterium. GTDB lineage: Bacteria > Planctomycetota > Planctomycetia > Pirellulales > Pirellulaceae > Aureliella. The sequence continues at coordinate 2,303 of PKCQ01000043.1, forward strand.
GGTTCCGAAACGGCTTGATCCTTCGACCACTGCGCACAACCCGAAAATAGAAACAGGCAGAGGAACTGACCCCATAGCACACTGCCCAACGCCGCTCTGGAATGCGGAGGGAAGGGGAGTCCGAATTTCGGATTCTTTGCTGGCTCCGCAGTGCGGCTCATGGCGTTTGGGCAAAAAGTAGATCGAGAATTACCGAAGAGTAGGGAAGATCGCATTCTCGTGTCAATGGATGCCCAACACCGCCGAACGCCAACCTGCTCGGGCGAAACAAAGTCTGATTCTAGGTACTTCGTTGAAAACACAACTTTCTCTCCCTTTCCAAGCGGGGAGTCGAGGAATTCTGGGAGTGTCAGAACCCAAGCGACTGGGAGGGATTCTCTCTAGTTTGAAACTTTGATCGGTCCTCAATGCTGGCAAGGAACGATTCAGTGAAGAGCTCCAAAACTGCTATACTGGCGGATTCGCCTCGATTGTGGAGAGCCTTCGCGGCATACAGGATTCGAAAATGGAAAGCAGTCAAGCAGAGCAGATCGAAGGAGATTCTGTTGAGTTGTCCGATTCGAACCTCGATTCTGTGCCCGATCATGCAGCGAGTTTGGAGAACGGTTGGCTCATAGCAGGAACTCTGCTCTTCGCATTTGCATTTGGCGCGGGGGCGTTCTCGCGGCGGCAATCTGCACCGAAAACCAACGCACCTGCGGCAGAGTTCGAACTAATCTTAGATTTGAACCAAGCAACCGCCGCACAGCTACAAGCCTTGCCAGACGTCGGTCCGCAATTGGCGGGCCGCATCGTGAATTTTCGCGAGGAGCACGGCCCCTTTAGGCAAGTAGAGGAACTACAGCAGGTGCGTGGTGTGGGGCCTATCACGCTCGCTGAGCTACGATCGTTCCTTGTCGTCAATGAACGGGGCCTAGTCATGCCAAACCAATAGGCTCACAGCAGATCAGCTTCTTATCTTTCAGACCGCACGCCACACTTTCCGCCCTCGACTCCGCCTGGAGACAATACTTCTCAATGAGTTCTGAAACCTCGAGTAAAGTCTTTGACCTTGTAAGTCCATTCAAACCGTCGGGCGATCAACCTCAAGCGATAGCTTCGCTAGTTCGTGGTCTGGAAGAGCAAGCCAAGCATCAGGTGCTAATGGGCGTCACAGGCTCAGGCAAGACTTTTGCGATGGCCAACGTTATTCAACAAGTCCAAAAGCCAACCTTGGTCTTGAGCCATAATAAAACCCTGGCGGCCCAACTGTATTCTGAGTTCCGGGATTTCTTTCCAAATAACGCAGTGCATTACTTTGTTAGCTACTACGATTACTACCAGCCCGAGGCCTACATTCCGGCGCGTGATGTTTATATCGAAAAAGACGCTTCGATTAATGAGGAAATCGATCGCTTGCGTTTAGCTACAACCAGTGCTCTCGTGTCTCGACAGGACGTCGTTATCGTCGCAAGTGTGTCCAGTATTTATGGCTTGGGCAATCCGGAAGACTACAAGAACATGGTTGTCCATCTCAAAGTTGGCGAGACTGTCAATCGCGACGATGTCTTGTTGAATCTTGTCGACATTCAATACCAACGAAACGACGTCGCTTTCGAAAGAAGTCGTTTTCGCGTGCGTGGCGACAGCTTGGAAATCTGGCCTTCTTACGAAGAATTTGCTTACCGCGTCGAACTCTGGGGCGATGACATCGAGCAAATCTCCATCACGAATCCGATTTCCGGTGAGACGATTCAGCGTCTCGATGAAGTCTACGTGTACCCTGCAAAGCACTTTGTTACGCCTGAAGACCGCATTGAGCGCGCGATTACGTTGATTCGCGAAGAACTACGTGAACAACTCGCCAAGTTTGAATCCGAGGGCAAATTGCTTGAAGCACAGCGCTTGAACGCTCGAACTCGATTCGACATTGAGATGCTCCAAGAAGTTGGGCATTGCCCAGGCGTCGAGAACTACTCTCGCCCACTGTCTGGCAAGCCGCCTGGAGCGACGCCGGATACGCTGTACGACTTCTTCCCCGATGACTTCCTACTGATGATCGACGAATCGCATGTTACCGTACCTCAGGTGCGAGCCATGTACGCGGGGGACCAGAGTCGTAAAAAGACGTTGGTGTCACACGGATTTCGCTTGCCCAGTGCTCTGGACAATCGGCCCTTGATGTTCGAAGAGTGGGAAGCCAAGACGCATCAGGCGATTTTCGTTTCTGCGACACCAGGCGACTACGAACTAGAGAAGACGGGCGGCGAAGTCGTCGAACAGATCATTCGACCTACCGGTTTGCTGGATCCTGAAATCGAAGTAGTCTCTGCCCGCGGGCAGGTTGCGCATTTGCTGGAGGAGATTCGCACTCGAGCAGAACGCGGCGAACGGACATTGGTCACGGCTTTGACCAAGCGGTTGGCAGAAGATCTTTCTGGCTATCTAGTGGAGCAAAATGTGCGCTGTCGTTGGCTACACAGCGAGCTGGATGCATTTGAGCGAGTCGAATTGTTGCATGATTTACGGGAGGGCAAGTTTGACTGCCTCGTCGGTGTCAACTTGCTCCGTGAAGGCCTCGACCTGCCAGAGGTGTCATTAGTTGCGATTCTCGATGCGGATAAAGAAGGCTTTCTACGAAGTGAGACTTCGTTGATTCAGACGATTGGTCGTGCGGCTCGAAACGTAAATTCCAAAGTCGTGCTTTACGCTGACAAAATCACGGACTCCATGCGGGCCGCGATGGATGAAACCGAGCGACGGCGTAAGTTGCAGCAAGACTACAACCGAGAGCATGGTATTACGCCCGAGTCGGTCGTGCGGAGTATCAAAGCCGGCATCGAAGCCGCGGCGAATGCGCATCAGAAAGCCAGAGATGCCGTTCAAGGCAAAGCCAACGAGAAAGTGGTCACGCAGGATTATCTGGATGAGCTAGAACGAGAAATGCTATCAGCGGCGGAAGATATGGAGTTCGAGCGTGCTGCAGCCCTGCGGGACAAACTCATGAGTCTTCGTGAAAAAATGGGCGAAACCGTCCAGGAAGACGCTGAGACTTACGAGCAACCGAAGGGCAGGCGTGGAAGACGCGGCCGGAAAGGCTCCAAGAAGGTGCCTCGGCCCAAGAAGGGCTAGTTCGCAAAGGCCGCAAATAAACCAATGGGCCAAACAACCTTATCTCAAAACTTTTCTAGCTTTGTAGACAAACTCGGGAAGTTTCTGCTTCTAGGGGGTACTTTCGTTCACTCGCGAAAAGTGAATATTGATGCTACCTTCCAAGCGCGGCTCTCCATTTGCACAACCTGTCGCCACCTGGCCGATTCTGCACAATGCTCGAACTCAATCTCACCACGATTCGTCGCTTTCATGCCTTGATACGGCAGATCAGCGAGGCTGGCATTGAGCTTGATTTGTTCGGCTCCAAGAATCTGCATGGAGGCGAGCTGGAAAGCCGGCTGATGAACCTGGAGATGCGCTGCGGTTCTTCAGAGGGCTCTGGGGGCCTAGCAGGCGAGAAATTGTTGCAGATCCTGCGGCAAGAATCTGAAGTTGCGGATAAGTATATTCCGGGGTTACTTAGCTGGCTGAGCCAGGACGGTGCTGCGGAGGCTCTGTATCCGCTTGCGAAAGAGACAATTGAGAGGAAGCGTTACGAAGGGCACGATCTCGTTCTGTTCTTCTATCCAATGCTGTGGGGGATCAGTGCTGGTTTCGTGCTTCTATTCGTTTGCTTTATACTGGCTCCGAATTTTATCGCGTTAGCGGAGCAGTTACGAAATCAGAGCATTCTGTTTAATGTGATGTATTGGGTTCGAGATAGCGCGGCTTGGCTTCTACCTCTGTATGTATTGCTCTTCGCCTTCTGTGTTTGGTGCTATTTGCGTTCGAGTTTTCGGCGGGTTGGCATTCGGGGTAAACAGCGTTTTTTACGCCGAGCCACACAGGCCGAGCAGTACGCCGTACTTACTAGCGACGAGCTGCCCTTGCTCGAGCCAAGCGATTCTTCAGGCCTGCTTGGCTGGGCAGCGTCAGCCGACGATGGGGAGCAGAGGAAAGCTAAGCTGGAATTCGCTTCACAAGTTTACGTGAATGTGCACGATCTAGAGAACCGCAGGCGCGGTAGCCTGGCCCCAACTAAGCTTGCCGTAGTTGCAGGCGGAGTTCTAGTTGCGTTAGTTGGAGCTTTTGTCTTCGGGCCGATTGTCGAACTGATGTTCCTGGTCATTCAGAGTGCAGGAGGCAACGGATGAAATATTATGCCTTCGATGCGACTCGGCCTGACGGAACGATTGTGACAGGCGAACTTGCCGCTAATTCACTTGCCGAAGCTATCAGTGCGTTGGAAAGTCAGGGCTTGGTCGTCAAATCAGTACGACAGAATGTGGATGGCCCCACTCAGCAGCCACACCCGAATGAGGAGTCAGTAATCGTAGCCGAGTCGGCGGACCTGGGTTCGGAGGCTTGGAAGGAGCGATTGGATCAAGCAATTGCCGCGCGACAGGATTGGATTCCTGCCTTGGAGGCGTTGACGACAGAGTTGCCAAGTGGCCACACAAAGCTGACAACTAGCCGAATGCTGTCGCAGCTGAAGTCAAATTTCTCCGCGGAACAGTTCCTGCAAACACCGAAGCTCGCACAGATGCTGCCACTGCTAGTTCAGGGAATGGACAGTCGGTCTTCTCGCGAGCTTCTTCAGAATTGGTTTCAAGCCTTGGTCCGTCAACAGACTGTACGGTCGGAGCAGCTGAAATCCTTAGTCTATCCTTTGGGACTCGTTCTGCTCGCTCTGACAATCACAGCCCTACTTAGCATCTTAATCGTTCCCATATTCAAAGAAATGTTCGAAGAATTTGGCCTAGCCCTTCCGGCGGCTACTGTTCTTCTGGTTGGCATTTCGGATGCATTCGTTTACGACTGGCCATGGACAATCGCTGGTATTTTGGGACTCGTCGGCTTGTTTACGCTAGGGATCTTTCTCTGGAAAAAGTATTCGCTTAGCAATTATGTGCTCGGTTTTCTATCCAACGGATCCAGTTCCAATCTCAGGGCGATGTCGATTCTGTCTGGAAATTTAGCAGAGCTATTGCAACTGGGCTTGCCGCTGGCTCTGGCCGTTGAGCTAGCTGGTCGGCATAGCGGAAACAGATACTACGCTTCGGTGGCTCGCGAGCTTGCTTCCTCGATGCGAAGCGGGCAATCAATACGGTCAGGAGGGCACCTGCATCAATTACCAAGCACTGTGGTATTGGCCCTGCAGGAATTAGAAAGCCCTTTAGGAGGGGCTTGTCGCTCGGTCGTTATCTTGCGCGAAATGTCTCAGGTCTACGCTGATCGTTCGCTTCGTGTGTCGGACTGGATGCAAGTGGTTTTCCCATCCTTGGCGATGGTGTTAGTGGCCAAGATTATCGGTTTTGTGGTGGTAGCTTTGTTCATGCCACTTGTCACTATGATCTCCGCTCTGGCTTAGGTGTTCGATGGCAGATGTATTGAGTAGCACCGTGAGTTATTCACCGCCACCATTGAGCAACTGGCAATTGTCGCCATGGTGGCGGCTGGAGAGCCGGCGTGACGTAGCGAAAAGCGTGCTGCGGATCTTGCACCTGGCCGAGCGTGAATCGCTGCCGGTGATTCCGTTGTTGCGCAGCCTTGCGATGGAACATCGCTATATCTCTGCAAGCCGAATTGCTCGATTGGCAGTTCACTTAGAGCAGGGCGAAAAGGTCGATACGGCCCTGGCAACCGTGCCGAACCTGCTGAGCGACGAGCAAACGCTTAAGTTGCGAGTAGCGGCCGAGTCAGGTGGATTGTCCCAAGCCTACGCCGAGCTTGCACAGAGCTCTGAGGAGACACTTTGGGAGCCGCAACGGCTCGTGCTGCAATCGTTGTTTTATGCCGTAGTTGTTGGCATTACGTGTCTGGGGATTCTGGGACTGATCATGACTCTCATTGCCCCGACATTCAAGGAAATGTTCGAAGAATTCGGTCTAGATTTGCCTACGCCGTTTATCTCGGTGATCCATATAAGCGATTTGTTCTTGCCAAACCTTCCTTTACTTTTACTTGGTCTGGTAACGCTAGTTGTCGTGGGCTGGGTGCTGAAGCCGACTCCAGTTTTGAACCGTGTGGTGCTTTCGAGGCTGTCCTCGAATATCCGCCGTATTCGCATCGCCAACATTCAGACTATTTTGGCTGACTCACTTCGGGAAGGCAGGCCAATTGGAGGTACTGTCTCGACCTTGGCACGCTATCACTATGATTCATTCATGCGTTCTAAGTTAATCTTTGTACGCAATGAATTGGGTCAAAACTCAAGTCCTTGGTCGGCTTTGGCCAGCGTGGGCTTTTTGACAACTCAGCAGGTCTCGACCCTTGCGAAGGCAGATCAGAGCGATGTGCAATCCCTGATCTTGCGTTGCATAGCTCAGCGGAATGAATCCCAGGCTCAGAGGAAGCTTTCCTTCATGTCGATGTTTATTCACCCATTGTTGATCCTCTGCCTAGCGGTTGTCATCGGATGGGTTTGTATCGGATTCTTTTCAGTCCTCGTGGTTATGATTTCTTCTCTTAGTTAGTCCCATGTGCAAACGAGTACGACAAGCTATTTTTTCCTCTAGGCCACGCAACGCGCGGCGGGCGGCAAGCGTTGCAGAGCTAGTTGTCGCAAGTGTATTGTTCATTGCTGCGACAAGCTTCGTGGTAACAGGAGCCGTGAGCTTGCAGCGAGTCTGGCGTGATGGAAATCACTATCGCTTAGCTATCGACACACTGAACAACGAGCTTGAGAAGCTAACCTTGCTAGACGGTGACGAGCTCGCTGCGGCGAGCGAAAAAATCGAGGCCTCGCCAGAGCTCGAGCAGCAACTATCGAATATCGAGATTCAGTGTGAGCTGCAGGAGTTGGAGCACGGTACTCGAATCGCTTTGAGCTTGAATTGGGACCGGCAAGGTGACTTGAAGCCGATCGAACTGATTGGGTGGTCTACCGCTGCAAAGGAGGCACCGTAGATGAAAAATACCACAACTCAATCGCGTGACGCGTTCACTCTGATTGAAACCGTAATGTCGCTTACGATCGGGAGTCTAGTCGTTCTTCTTGCAGTCGGCTTAATCCACAAATCGTTTCACCTGTCGCAGGCCGCAAAGTCGCGAAGCGAGCTGTCTGTTGGCTTCGATCGGATGGCGGATAACTTGCGGACAGATTTGTATTCCGCAGAAGGCTACCAAGTCGCCGCAGATGGAAGCGGCATCGAGGTCAGTATGGGAATGAGCCGCTTGGCCTATCAGAGTCGGGACGGGTATCTACATCGAGCCAAGCTAAAAGGCGATGAGCTCAGGACTTTAGATCGCTTGCGATTGAACGGTCCTGTAATCAACATGCGCGAGCGTGAACTGCAGTTTTCCGTGCGGGAAGAGCTGGTGTCGCTCAAGCTGTACGCTGTGAACCAAGGTAGCAAAATTCTGGAACGCGAAGTGCTAATTCGACCAAAGCGTTGGCGAGTCGCGCCTCAGCAAAATAGAGGATTAACGCAGCCACAAACGGAGGTGGATGCCGAGTCATCTGAATCATCCGAGGAGGCTGGGGCATGAGCCGAAGCCTGAAGACCGCCCGCCGCAAGGGGGTCGTGCTTATTTGTGTGCTTGCCTGCATCGTAGTGGTCACTTCCCTCGTTGCGACATCGTTGATGGCAGCATCACGAGCTCGCAGAGAAGCGCGCAGTTACCAACGAATGAGCCAAGTGAAGTGGATGTTGGATTTGGGCATTCGTCGAGCAAAACAGACAGTACTCAGCGAGGAGTCTTATGCAGGGGAGAAAATCCTCTGGGAAGATCCTGCGTGGCCCGAACACGAGCTGCGTATCGAAATCAAGCTAGCGGAAGGAACAGATTCAGAATCCGAAGAGATTGTTCAAGTACAAGCTTCGATGGCGCACATCCTATCTACGGACGACAGCGAGCCCGATGGCCTGAACAAAGAAATACGTCGCAGCCATGAGTTCCGCCTTCCCCAAAATGCATCAGACTAGGCTATCTTGCACGATGAGAAAAACGAGCGAGCGACAAAGTCGCTAGACTCCGGTTGGTCTCAACCGACTCAGACCATACAACCAATCAAAGAATTTGAAAACGAACGATGGCAAAACACCTGGAGAGCATCGATATGAGTGCGAGAAAGAAGAATCCCATGCATGCCAAAATATCAGCCCAATCCATAGAAGCGGGAGTGGGGAAGGCCAGAACGGGCGGTTTCACCTTGGTCGAGTTGCTTGTTGTGATCGCAATTATTGGCATCCTGGTTGGCTTGCTACTGCCAGCTGTACAGGCTGCCCGCGAAGCCGCCCGCCGTTCCCAGTGCTCCAACAATCTGATGCAGATCGGACTAGGGCTTCATCACTTCGAGTTTGGTCACGAGCACTTTCCGGCAGGAGTACTCAATGATGGCGGGCCGATTCGTAGCGAAGAGAAAGGCCAGCACGTCAGCTGGATGGTGCAAGTTCTACCGTTTTTAGATGAAGGAGTTGCCTACAACAACTTCGATCAAGCCGTCGGCGCTTACGACAAAGCAAATGAGCCAGTTCGCAATCACGTGATCAGTATCTTTCTCTGCCCATCTGACCCGGGCGCATATGGTTCGCCTGATGCTACAAACGGTGCAGAATTCGCGCTGACTTCGTACGCCGGTTGTCACAATGGCGACGAAGCACCGATTGACGCAGAGAACAACGGAATGCTGTACCTGAATTCTTCAACCAAGTTTCGGGATGTAAAGGATGGTTCCTCCTACACGATTCTGGCTGGCGAATCAGCTGTTAGTATGGGGCACCTTGGCTGGGTCTCCGGAACGCGATCAACATTGCGGAACACCAGCAGCCTCACTTCCATTCGGCGGGATCCTCAGCCGGCCACCAGCGTTTCGGCGCCTGACTCACTAGAAGTGGGTGGATTTGGCAGTCACCATACCGGCGGCGCCCAGTTTGTGTTTGTCGATGGCTCGATGCACTTCCTAAGCCAAAACATCGATGTCGACGTATTCAAAGCACTTGGGAATCGGAATGACGGAATGTTGATCGATCAGGATTTCTAAGGTAGACAACTAGAGGTGATGCCAACACGATTCGGCTGCAAGATGCCGCTGCAAGCGACAAAAGTAAGAATGAATGCTTCAACTACCTAAGCCATAATTGCTAAGCAGGGATTCGCCACTTAGGCGGACTTACGTAGCGTCTTTTGAAGGCTGCGTTGGGTAATGTGGTCTGCGAAATCGGATTCGAGCAGCTTGAGTGCTGCTTCGAGCCAAGCCGGAAAATCGAATGGCTGACTGTCGAGCGGCTTCGTACGGACACTCTGACGGGTTGTCGGATGGCTTCCGGACTCGCTTTTGCAATTTGGTAAATCTGGCTTTCCCATCTTCTCTTCCTCGCAGCAGGGAATGTCGCTCAGGTGGGCTTATCGGCCTTTATTCTCTACGTAGAGGACGTCATCTGAAAATTAAAGTTGATCTTTTGGCGTCATTTTGCCGGAAATCGCATCTCCGCACCACAATGACTGGACTTTGCGTCACTTTTTATCCATGTGGAAAAGCCAGCCAAACCAGCCTAAAGGGGTGGTGGCAAGTCTTCATTCGCAATGCTGGGCGTCTGCCAATAGGAGTTGACTGGGAAAAGCAAAGATTTTTTTTCCAAACAGCAAATAAGCGGCTCGGGGCCACGAAGAACCGTTTGTAAAACAGTCGAGAACCTGCCGCGAATCAGAACTCGACTCAGTCAACGAACGGTTTTTCAGGGAAAAGACGATGTGCAAGAAATTCATTGGGTTGGGTGTTTTGGTTGCTGTTGCTGCAGTTGGTCTGCTTAGCACAGGAGCCATGAGCTATGTGAGGACAGGTTACAACACGGCTTCCGCAGCTGTGAAAGAGTCGGTACCAATCGACTGGGAAATCAAACGAGCTCGCGACATGATTAAGAGCTTGAAGCCAGAGATAGACAAGAGTCGGGCCTTGGTGGCTCGCGAAGAAGTGCAAGTAGCTCGCCTCGCGAAAGAAGTTCAAGCCAAAGAAGAGATGCTGGTCCAGAGCCAGAAAGACATCCTTCGCTTAAAGGGTGACTTGGAAGGCACGACCTCTACCCGGTTTGTTTACGCTGGCCGCACCTATACCGCGCAGCAAGTACGGGATGACCTGGAAAGCCGTTTTGACCAATTCAAAGTGGCTGAAGAAACCACACACAAATTGTCTCAGGTACTGTTGGCTCGGAAAAAGAATTTAGAAGCTGCTCGCCGCAAGCTGGATGGAATGCAGTCCGCCAAGCGTCAGCTGGAAGTTGAAATCGAAAACCTTCAAGCTCGCTTGACCATGGTCGAAGTTGCTCAGACAAATAACCCTGTCGATCTCGACGACTCGCACTTGAGCCAAACACGGGACTTGCTGGACCAGCTTGCTATCCGCATCGAGATGCAAGAAACCATGCATAGTACTGAAGGCGGTTTGGTTGGCAACATACAGTTGGATGATCCAAAGTCGCCAGAACTGCTGAACGAAATCGCAAACTACTTCGATGGCACTTCTTCGAAGTCTGAAATCGAAGGCAACTCAGAAGTATTGCTGAGCAGCAGTGACGACTAGCCGGCTAGCGGGAGGTGCCCGAAGGAAACTTGGGGCGTCGCCGACGTAGCCACTTGCCTGATCAGTAAATTGGCGATTTCAAAATCACATCGACTCGTTCCTGATTCGCGAAGGGCATTGGTACTAAGAGTTTTCTGGCGCCAGTGCCTTTTTATTCCTCTTCTTCGCGACTTATTACCGGCATCGGCGGCAAACATGCAGCCAGCTGCGGCAGTGAAGCACGCATCTGGCTCTATGTTTGCGGTAAAGACACCGCAGTGGCTCAGTTACAATGGACGACGTGGAAGTTTTGCCGGGTTTCAGAACTCACGTTGATCCTGAAGTGAAAATGTTTGACGCAGTTACGGCAAAATTGGGAGCTGCGAGGGATGATTCGAGCCTGGAGAGCGATCATGAACGAGCAACGCGATAGCGAGAAAGCCGCCATGTTGCAAAGCACTCAAGGTGCCCTGCCACAAGCCGATACGTCGCGGGACGCGATGCTTCGGTCCAGCTGTCCTTCGCAGACGGAAAATCGCATCCTGTGGATCGATGGTGTCGGAGGATTCCTCCTGGTCGAACGAGACGAAGTGGTTATTGGCCAAGCGATTTCCGGCAACCAAACCGAAATCCGGATTGTGGGAGACGTGAGCCGCCGAGCTGCTTCGATCCGTCGGAGTGAGGGCGACTATTTGCTGCAAGCGCTTCAGTCTTCCTGGCTTGATGGCCGCATCCTGATGGTCAGCGGAATGAGCTCGATGGGCCGCATCCTGATGGGCAGCGGGAGGAGCTATATGGGCCGCATCGTGATGTGCAGCGGCAATGGCTTGATGGGCAGCATCCTGATGGGCACCTCCCGAAGCTTCTGGAGCTCCTCGTGCAC
>PKCQ01000477.1 GCA_002862265.1 Planctomycetaceae bacterium
TGATTTGGACGCCGTTTCACCGGAGAACCTAGCGACAACGATGTACCACTTGCTGGGAATAGTGGCCGATAAGGAACTGATGGCTCCAGGCGATCGTCCGATCGAGATTGTTGACAATGGCAAAGTCATCAAAGACTTGCTGGCCTAGCTTCTTTGCATGTAGCCGTTGTCTCCGAGCACTTCACCAGTCGTATCGCTCGATCGTTTTTTGTCCGACTGAGCTGCATTGAGTGGCTCAGTCTCAGGAAAAACAAGTTTTCTTCTTCCGCCCGCGTCTCCCCACTTCATTCATCCTCCCAAAGGACATTGCTGTGCGGTCTTTAACCGTCGGATTGCCGCTAGCGGCGTGTTTTCTTTACGTATGCTCGGTTCAGCTGAAAGCCGATCAGCCAACAATCACTACGATTTCTCCTACCGGTTTTCAGAGCGGAACAGAAGTAGAAGTGGTCATCACCGGCGCACGCCTCTCGGATGCCAAAGAACTTTTGTTCTACGATCCAGGTGTCGAAGTCAAAGAGTTCAAGGCTGAGGGAAACAAAGTCACCGCGAAGGTGAAGATTTCTGCGGACTGCGAGCCGGGTTTGCACGCCATGCGACTTGCTTCAGAAACGGGAATCAGCAACTTGCGTTATTACGGTGTTTCTCCGCTTCAGCAAATTGCAGAAAAAGAACCCAATTCAGATTTTAGCAAGCCTCAACCTGTGCCGCTCAATTCGACCGTGCATGGTATCGTGCAGACGGAAGACGTTGATTACTACTCGGTCGATCTAACGGAAGGCCAAAAGCTGACGGTCGAGATTGAAGGCCTGCGGCTCGGTACCGAATTCTTTGACCCGTTTGTTGCGATCCTGGATTCAAACCGGTTTGAAGTAGCCCGTAGCGACGATGCTCCGTTGCTTCAGCAAGACTGTGTCTGCTCATACAAAGCGGAAAAGGCTGGACGCTACATCGTCGAGGTTCGAGAAAGTGCTTTTGGCGGAAACGGGCGCTGTGTTTATCGATTGCACGTCGGCGATTTCCCTCGTCCGATGGCGATCACTCCTTCAGGCGGGCGCCCGGGCGAGAAGATTCGGGCTCGCATCGTCGATGCTTCCGGTGATGTATGGTCGGAAGAGATTCAATTGCCAGTAGAAACAGGAGAGTTCAATTATGTCGCGCAGCGAGATGGCAAATCAGCTCCATCTCCCAACAAGTTACGCGTGATTGATCTTCCGAACGTAATCGAAAGTCAGGAAGAGGACCGTAGCAAGCTTATCGCCGCAGAAGGTCCAGCCGCTTTTAACGGAGTGCTAGAGAAGCATGGTGATGTCGACTGGTTCAGGATAAAAGGCAAGAAGAATCAGACACTGAATTTCAAAGTATACGCTCGCAAGGTTTTGCGTTCACCGCTTGATAGCTGGCTGGAAATCCACAAGTCAAAGGGCGGACGTTTAGCCGCAAATGACGACTCCGGTGGACCGGATAGTTTACAGGCATTCAAGTTCCCGGAGGACGGCGAGTACTTGATCGCAATTCGAGATCAACTCAACGAAGGCAGCCCAATTCACTCATATCGCATCGAAGTTGCCCCCGGTCAAAAGGGATTGAACCTCTCGATCGACGAGCTGACTCGTTACGTCTCTCAGACCGTTGAGGTCCCACAAGGTGGGCAGATGGCGGTGCTGCTACGAGCTCGCCGAAGCGGCTTTAGTGGCGACCTCGGATTGCGGATCGAAGGTGGCCCAGCTGGAGTCGAGTTGGTGAATCCAAAGATCGCGGCAAATCAGAGCTTTATTCCGATGCTGGTTAAGGCAGCGCCCGACGCACAACCGGACGCGGCACTGGCGGACTTGGTTGCGGAAACACTGCCTGATGGTGCGGGAGTAAAAGGGCACTTGAGTCAGCGCACGATGCTCGTTCGCGGTCAGAACAATCGTGACATGTGGGGCCACACTGCCGACAAGCTTTCCGTTGCAGTGACCAAAGAGTTGCCGTTTAAGATCGAGCTCGAGCAGCCACAAGTGCCTTTGGTTCGGGGCGGTAGTTCGCATTACGTCGTGAAGGCGACGCGGAATGAAGGATACAAAGACGTAATCTACCTACGCGTGCTCTACAATCCATCTGGGTGTTCTGCCAGCGGTTCGATTCGCATCGATGGTGATAAGACGGAAGCTCGCATCCCTGTTACAGCGAACACTCAGGCCGCAATCGGAAACTACCCAATCACGGTGCTTGCACGTGCAAGGTCGCGTGATGCTTCGGTGTGGTGCGCAACTGAGTTCATCAATCTAGAAGTCGCCGACTCCTTCTTCAACTTCAAGTTTGACAAAAGTGTTGCGGAAACCGGCGGTTCCGGAATTGTAGCCGTAGGCGTTGAGGTCAAACGTCCGCCAGAGGGCGAAGTCGAGTTCGAAGTCGTTGGTTTGCCGGCTGGTGTCAAATGCGAAACTCCAAAAATCAAAATGACCGAAGGGATGAAGCAGGTGAACTTCCCCTTTACGGTGGATCCTAAGGCTCGCGTAGGTCAGTTTAAAACTGTTTACATCAAAGCCAGAATCACACGCCCAGGCGGAACGATTCTGCAAACCGCTGGCCGAGGCGAAATTCAACTGACTGCTCCTCCACCAGCGGCAACAACAGTTGCAGCCAAACCTGCTGCCCCGAAGGTAAAGCCGACGGCCCCTACTACAAAACCGCTCAGCCGCCTGGAACAACTCCGTCAAGCGAAGGGTCTATTGGAAGGCTCACAGCAATAATGCACTACCTGCCAAACACTCACTTCAACCTTACCAAACCTACTATGCGACGATTCATCCATACTCTCAGTCTAGCGATAGCCACATTTGCGGCTTCGACCTTGGTCTCCGCTGAAGAGTGGAGTTCCATTGCGGTTTACCCGAACCAAATCAAGCTCAAGGGTTCGGCTGATTTTCAGTCCTTCATCGCCATCGCACAGCGAGCCGACGGTGTAACGCAAGATGTGACTGACAAAGTGCAATGGTCGCTTGCCGATGTGAAACTTGCAGAACTACGTGAATTCAAGCTGCACCCGAAGGCCGATGGCACGACTGACTTGAAAGCAACCTGGAACGGCCTCGAAGCAGGAGCCTCTGTCGAGGTTGCTGGTGCGACGGCACAGAAGCCAGTGAGCTTCCATTTGGATGTAATGCCGGTGATGACTCGGGTGGGGTGCAACACAGGTTCATGTCATGGTGCAGCCCGTGGGAAAGACGGTTTTCGACTTTCGCTTTTCGGATTCGATCCAGTCGGTGACTATCAAAGAATTACTCGTGAAATCGGAATCCGCCGCATCAATCTGGCGCGTCCTGAGCAAAGTCTGATTTACTTGAAGGCCGTCGGCGGCGTACCCCACTCGGGCGGTAAGCGAATGGAGCCCGACAGTGTTTACGCGAAAACGCTTCTGGATTGGCTTAAGGCTGATGCAGAGATCGATTCAGAAACTCCGCCAACTTGTACGAAGGTCGAGCTGTTTCCACGTCAAGCGGTCCTGGAGGGCGAGGGAGCAACCCAGCGAATGGTCGCCGTGGCCTACTTTAGCGACGGAACGACGCGGGACGTAACCAACTTAGCTGCTTTCACGACAAACAACGAACGGACTGCCGCTGTAACAAATCTCGGTGCGATTACTGCCGGAGTGCGTGGCGAAGCCTTTGTGATGGCACGTTTCGATACTCATACTGTAGGTTCTCAAATTCTGGCTTTGCCCAAGGATTTGCAATACTCCGCTCCAGAGATCGCAGGCAATTATATCGATCGGCATGTAGGCAACAAACTCAATCAGCTGCGGATCTTGCCAAGCGGCATCTGCTCTGACGAGGAGTTTCTGCGGCGTACGACGATCGACATAGTGGGCATGCTGCCTACAGAGGAGGAGTATCACGCATTTATAGATGATCCTGCTTCCAACAAGCGTGAGAAGCTGGTGAACCGTCTTCTGGAGCGTAAAGAGTTCAGTGAAATCTGGGCCATGAAGTGGGCCCAATTGTTGATGGTGAAGAGTAACAACCAGGTCAGCTATAAAGCAGCGTTCCAGTACTCGAGTTGGCTGACCAACAAGTTGGCCGCAGAAACGCCAATTGACGAGATCGTTCGTGACTTAGTCGCGTCGAATGGTGGTGTATTTGAGCAGCCTGCCACGAACTTCTATCAAGTCGAACGGGACACGCTTAAAACAGCCGAAAACGTGGCTCAAGTCTTTATGGGCATTCGTACCCAATGTGCTCAATGCCACAACCATCCGTTCGATCGATGGACCATGGACGATTACTACGGTTTCGCATCCTTCTTCTCGCAGATTGGTCGCAAGACCGGCGAGGACTACCGCGAGATCATTGTCTACAACCGAGGTGGTGGTGAAGTGAATCACCCCGTGACGAAGAAGCCTGTGGCACCCACATTCCTCGGCGGACCGCAGCCTGAGACAAAGGGTAAGGATCGCCGGGCAGTATTGGCAGAGTGGATCACGAGCCCTGAGAATCCATACTTTGCGACGAGTATTGCAAATCGTGTTTGGGCTCATTTCATGGGCAATGGAATCGTCGAACCAGTTGATGATATTCGAGTCAGCAATCCTGCCAGCAACCCTGCTCTCTTTGATGAGCTTGGAACTAAGTTGACTAGCTACAAATTTGATCTGAAACAACTAGTGCGCGACATTTGCAGCTCGCAGGCCTATCAGCGCAGTACAAAACCAAACGAATCCAACCAGCTGGATACTCGCAACTACGCTTACGCACAGGTCAGGCGTATTCCTGCCGAAATGCTGCTGGACTGCATTAGTCAAGCAACTTCGACGAAAGATAAATTCCGCGGGCTTCCGCTCGGCGCTAGGGCTGTACAAATTGCAGACGGCCGAACAAGCACCTACTTCCTGAATACTTTCGGGCGATCACCTCGTGCCACGGTCTGCGATTGTGAAGCCAGCACTGATCCTTCGCTGTCGCAAGCACTACATTTGCTAAACGGCAGCACAACCACTGGCAAAATTGCTCAAGGCAAATTGGTGCAAACTTGGCTGGAGCGAGGGGCAACCGTGCCGGAAGTAATTGCTCGTATCTACATTCGCAGTCTATCTAGGATGCCAACTGAAGCTGAAACGAATTCGCTTGCTATGATGGTAGCAGAGACCGGCGACAATCGAGTTGGCCTCGAAGACGCGTTCTGGGCAGTGCTTAATAGTCGCGAATTTATGTTCAATCATTAATTCAGTGCGGGAGCACTCGGACTTAGACTCTAAACCGTATGACACATTCTTGAACTCTGATTCTGGTGATAGCGATGCGCGTCTCCTTTTGTATTCTTCCCCTTGCTTTGTTTAGTAGCGGCTTGTTTGCACAGGATGCGGACAAGCAGGAAAAGAAGATCACTTTCGAAGAACACATCAAACCGATCTTTCGCGAACACTGTACGGTTTGCCACAGTGAGAGTGACAAAGAATCTGATCTCGCCTTGGATACCTATGGAGCGACTCTTGCGGGGGGTTCCTCTGGGCCAGCGGTAAAGGAAGGCGATCCTGATGGCTCAAGACTCTACGCCTTGGTCACACACGCGGAACGTCCCTTCATGCCGCCGGATGAAGATGCGATGGCAAAGGAGAAACTGGATCTAATCAAGACTTGGATCTCGCAAGGGATGCCTGAGAACTCTGGTAGCAAGATCAAACGTTTCAATACCGCTGCAGCGGCGATGTTGACAAGCGGGGGAATAGGCAAACCTGACGGCCCACCGCCTATGCCAGAGTCTCTTCTCAAACAGACTGTAATCGAGACAGCTCGCAGTTCGGCAATTTCTGCCATCGCGGCAAGTCCCTGGGCTCCACTCATCGCCGTTGGTGGACAACTACAAGTCAGCATGTACCATGCGGCCAGTGGGGAGCTTCTGGGTGTGATTCCTTTTCCAGAAGGTGAAGCACAATCGCTGACATTCACTCGCGACGGCAGACAACTGCTGATAGGTGGTGGCCAACACAGCCACAGCGGCTGTGCGGTTCTTGTCGATATCGCAACAGGCAAGAGAATCACCAAAGTCGGCGATGAACTTGATATCGTAATGGCGGCCGACATCACCTCGGACAAAAAGCGAATTGCGATTGCCGGGCCGCAAAAGATTGTTCGCATTTACGATTCGATCAGTGGCGAGAAAGTCTTGGAACTTAAGAAGCACACAGACTGGATTTTCGCGCTGCGTTACTCTCCAGATGGGGTTCTTTTGGCAAGTGGTGATCGCAGCAACGGCTTGATTGTCTGGGAAGCAGATACTGGAAATCTCTATTCTCAGCTCAATGGCCACCGTGACCAAATACGAAGCGTAGATTTTCGTGCAGACTCAAACGTGCTCGCCTCTGCAAGTATGGATGGAACCGTCAAGTTGTGGGACATGCTTGAAAGCAAGCTTATCAAGTCCTGGAATGCTCACGGCGGTGGAACCACCGCTGTTTGTTACACCAACAATGGTATGGTCGCGACGGCAGGTAAAGATACTCGTGTTAAGCTCTGGGATGGAAATGGTGGCCTGAAGGGTGACTTCAAGGGACTTGGAGCACCCGCTCTGGAAGTGGCTGTTACCGGTGACGCAGCGTATCTAGCTGGTGGTGATTGGAACGGCTCAGTGAATCTCTGGGCTGCCGCCGACCCTTCCAAAAATCGTTTCGTTGCAGCGAATCCCCCATCCATCGAAACGCGACTGCAGCAAGCGAACGCCAATTTGACTGAGGCGAGGGCGGATATTGCTGGTGTGCAGCAAACCGCTCAGCAATCTTCCCAAGCTGCACAAGCAGCGGCGACAGAGCTGGCGAATGCACAGAACAATTCGAAGACATTGTCTGTTCAACTCAGCAAGGCTCAAGCAACACAGAAAGACTTGCAAAACAAAGTCGGGACCATGGGTTCTGAGATCACGCAGCTCGAAGCGCAGCTTGCTGCTTTGAAAGCTAATCGCCAGAAGGCTGGGCAGCGTCTCGGGCAAGCAGCCGCTGCGGTCACAGATTTGACCAAAAAGTCGACTGCGGCGACTACGGCATTGGCTGCTGCGACGAAATCCAAGGAAGAGAAAGCGAAAGCTGCTGCTGCTTCGGCCGAGCAGCTTAAGCTGGCTCAAGGAAAGTTGGCTGCTGCAGAAGCTGCGGCTCAAAAGGCTGCGAAGGAGAAGGCAGAGTTGGAAGCTTTAGCGACCAACTTGAGGAAGGCGGTGACAGAAGCCTCGAGCAAATCTACCACGCTAGAGACTCAAGTAGCTGCCGCTTTAAATGCACAGGCTACCCAGGAAAGCACCACAACTGATGCGACCCAGAAGCTCGCTGCACTTCAGGCTGAGATGGAGGTATTGAAGAACCGGATCGCGGAGGCTGATAAGATTCGCAACGATGCGGAGACGAATTTGAAGACAAAACGTCTGGCAGCCATAGAACTGCAGAAGCAACTCGACATAGCACAGCAAGCAGCATTAGACGCCAAAGAACAGCTCGAGCTGTTCGAAAAGTCTTACAAAAAGTAAGCTCGAATCCGCTAGACAATTGTTAGTGGTCCGATAGCAGTTTCTCTGCCCAGTCTGCCATGGCGGATGCGACCGCTTTCAAAGTTGCGGAGTTTTCTCGCAGCTCTTCAAGTTGCTCATCCTTAGCGAAGTTTTCTAATTGTTCGGCAAAACTTGCTATGCGTAGCAATCGGACGTGTCGCGCGTTACTCTTTAAAGTGTGGACCGCACGACGCACTTCGCTAAATTTTTCCTCTTCCAAATTCTCTTCAAACATACGCCCGAGCCTGGGAGCTTCAGAGAGAAGCAAGGTAAGTACGTCTCTGGCCAAATTCTCGTTTTGGTTCATCGATGCTACCAAGGTTTCCCAGTCGGGTGCGTCTTCAATGGCGCGATCAATAGAGAATCCCGCTTCTTCATTAATCAGCGACTCGCCATATGACGTTGTATCGTCTTCACTGGCCGGAGATTCGATGGCATTGGTTTCCGGAGCTTCCTCCCGGCTGAATGCGTAAACAGGGCCCCTCAGATCGGATTCATCTAAGAATAGAGGTTCGCCATTCAACGCTAGGTTGACTGCCATTGCGAGGAGATCGAGTGAGATGGGTTTTACCAAGAAGCCTTCCATTCCAGCTTCTTCGCAACTGGTACGATCAGCAGCCGTTGCATGGGCCGTCAGTGCGCAAATTTTTTGACGACGCCCTAAACCTGATTCGGCAGCTCGGATCCGCGCGGTTGCTTCTAGCCCATCAACGTCCGGCATTTGGATATCCATGAGCACGAGGTCGAAAAGCTTTTGAGAGCAAGCCGCGACGGCGGCACGGCCATTGCTGGCCAATTTCACCTGGTGCCCGAGTCCTTCTAGCATATCCCGTAGAACGGTTTGGCTAATGGGACTGTCTTCGACGAGCAAAATATCTGCCGTTCGCCCAAAAGCGACGGAGTCATCCAGAGTGTCCTCGAAATTTGATTTCGCAGGTGACAAGGTCTGGATGAGTTCCTGTAGACGGATCGGGCGAGTGAGCCAGGAAACATTCGCATACTGCAACCAGGTGGGCATAACCTGTGGTGCCTCTTGACCAAGCAGGGAAAGCAAGACGATTTTGGGAACCACAGGAAGGCTGACTTGTTCTCTTTCGTTGAGTTCAGCAAAATCAGCGAAGACAACACTGTTATTTCCTGCAACGAAGAGCTCGGCCGGCTCGCGTGCAAGGAGTTGGTCGGTCGTAATAGCAGTAGTTTCGGGGCCGAGCCGCGATACTTGATCACATAGAACTTCGCGCCAGTCGGAAGGCTCAGCCGCTACAACGATTTGTTCTGATATTAACGGCGGAGTTTGCGACGAGGCCTGACTTGAGTCAAGGGGGAAAGTCAGTTCAAAGAAAAAGCAGCTTCCTTGTTTGACGTTTCCAGAGAGTTCTTGCGCATCGCTGACTCCTATTAGTCCCCCGATTTTGTTGACGAGATCTCGGCAAATGGTGAGTCCAAGGCCAGTCCCGCCATAGCGTCGCGTTGTACTGCTATCGGCTTGGCGAAAGGCTTCAAAGATCATTCGGCGATTTTCTCGCTGAATGCCAATTCCACTATCGTGAACTTCAAAACGCAGACGCACTACTTCATCAATTTCGGAATTCCCAGGAGTAAGGCGAGATGAGTTTTCGCTCTCAGGCTCCAGCTTTCGAACGGCGATGCGAATACTGCCACGTTCCGTGAACTTGATCGCATTTCCGACGAGATTCAGAAGAATCTGCTGAATGCGATGCGGATCCCCGATCAAGTTGGCATGTATGTGTGGATCGAACTGCGTGGTGAGTTCTAGCCCCTTGAACTGTGCTCTAGCGGCTAACGCGTTGATGGGCTCTTCAACACTCCTGATCACGTTGAACGGAACTTCTTCAATCTCAATATGTCCAGCTTCGATTTTTGAGAAGTCCAGCAAGTCATCGATTAGAGTCAGCAAATTACTCGCCGAAACCCGAGCAAGATTCAGGTACTCCCGTTGCCGCTCATCCAGTCGCCCACCGCGATCTAGAAGCTCGTGAAGGCCGATAATTCCTGTAAGTGGCGTACGGAGTTCGTGGCTGACGTTGGCGACGAATTCACTTTTCGCTGCATTCGCATGTTCTGCCGCCTCTTTTGCATTTAGCAATTCTGCTTCTGCCGCTTTGCGCCGTGTAATATCGCGCAGAACGATTGCCCAGCCTTGAGAGCCATCAACGTCCAGTGGGTGAGTAGAGATTTCACCATCAAACCACTCGTTGTTGCTTCGTCGCATTTTGACTTCAATCCGTTTCCCCGTTGCGGATTTAAGTAAGTCGCCGAGAGGCATTTTCCTCCGATAAAGATCGGGAGACTCGACATCCGAGGCACGTTGCCCTTTCTCTTCTACAGAGCTTTCGATGATGGTCCCAAGGGGTGGGTGCAAGTCAACTTCTGCTTGGGAGTAGCCCAAGATTTTCTGCGAAGCTGGGTTCGAATCGAGAACGAAGCCATCTGGATCGACGACGAGCACGGCATCTAAAGCAGCATTGATCAAGGCTCGGGCCAGCTCTTCGCTTCGGTGTAGTTCCTCACGTGCGAGATGCTCTTCCGTAATATCCCAGAAAATAACCTGGACACCCACGACGTTGCCTTCAGGATCACGAAGCGGCGCCTTCCGCACTTGCATGTACCTTGTTTTGCCATTCAGTTCCGCCTTCTCAATGTCGTTAATTATGGCCCCAGCCTGAACCACTTGCTTATCATCCGAGACAAACTTTGCCGCAGACTCATCTGGAAACAAATCGTAGTCGGTGCTGCCGATGACCTCTTCAAAGGGGCGGTCAATCAATTCACAGAACGACTTGGTCGCAAATAGAAACCTTCCGTCGACGTCTTTATGGACTACGTGAACTGGCAAGTGTTCCAGCAACGTACGTCGGTCAGATTCGATCTGAGCTACTGTGCGCGCGGTTGACTCGCGGGTCTCCAGAGCCACACGGAGTTCATCCGATTGGCGTTTCAATCGATCTGCGAGACGAATCTGAGACTGAGCGCGGCCCCAAGGAGCTCTCTCGAGGAAAAAATGAGCGAAGGCCAGGACAACTTGTCCGCCCTGTCCTAACGCTAGCGCACCCAGATGAAAATCTTTTGCATCGGAGTTGACTGCTAAAACGAAAAAAATTCCAACAAAGTGAATTGCAAGAAACAACCACCTGCCTGGAGGTGACTGGAGATATTGCAGGAAGATGCAAGAAACAACGAGCGGTAGAGTGATGGCCAGCGGAAGATAAACGGGGGCCAACATCCAGGGCATGTAGCTGAGCAAGATAATGCCCAGTCCCAGACCAAGCCAGCGCTGTCTGCGAATGATTTTTAGGTAGCGTATGAAACTCATCTTGGTGCGTAACCACTACTGATTAGCGGAAGTTTGCGTGGGGGTGCGGAAAAAACAAGCTTGCAAATGTAAGCCAAAGTAAGACTGGTAGGGGGCGAAACGATTATTGTGACCAACAAATTCCCTTAACAATTGCGTTTTCTGGTTCTGAAGAAAATATTTTGCATTTCCTCGAACGATAGCAACCGTCAAAGTTTGACAGGCATAAGCTGTGACCTAGGTTTCTTGAGCACACCGATTCGGACGTGAGTCTCATCAAGCCCAGTCACGGTGGCAAAGTGGTGTTTGTGTAGGGCCTAGCGGTGGCGAAGCGAAGTCTGACACGCACAGTTTAGTTTCCTTACCCGGTCACCGGGTGGTCTCGCATTTTTGGAGAGATTCCATGAAAAACATCGCCTCGAAGATCAACCGTTTCTTGAAGTCTGAAGATGGCCCAACCGCCGTCGAATACGCAGTCATGTTGGCGCTCATCGTCGTTGTATGCTTGGGAGCTATCACCTCCATCGGTAACAGCGCGAACACGACATTCACGAGCGTTGCTGACCAGCTGTAAGTTGGTTTTTTAACTATTGCTAGAATTGCCGATCGATTGAAACGCATTCTGGCGGCTTCCACTGAAGCGTCAGAATGCGTAGCCCCTCTTTAAACTAACGCACCGGGACATTGTGGGAGAGCGAGTATGACACCTTACCTGTTGCCAACAGAATCGGTCTCCAACCTCTGGGAGCTAATTTGCTTTGCAGGCACCATTTTGAGCACACTATTCGTATGGTGTTGCAGCTTGAGGTGAGCGGCACTTTGGCTTTGAACACTAGTTACATCTGAGTTCAGCGCGGGGAAGAACAATGGATTTTATATTGAACCACCTTGTAGAAAATTGGGCGATGTGGGCTGTTTCGTTCACACTCGTCGTCGCAGCAGTGATCGACGGGATGTACCTCAAAGTCCCCAACGCGATTACTTTCCCGCTCATCGTCGCAGGCTGGATTTACAGCACTGCAGTTGGCGGTTGGGTCGGTCTTGGCTGGAGCGTAGCAGCGACGATCTTTGGGCTCGCTCTCTTGTTCGGCCTGCACCTGATCGGTGGAATGGGAGCCGGTGATGTGAAGCTTCTTGCCGGAATTGCTGCCTTTGTACATATCGAACACACTTGGTACATCTTCATCGCGACCACGATTGTTGGTGCTATGATGGCTTTGATTCAAATCGCATTCAGCGGTCAGTGGACCAAACATTACTTGCAGGCTCACGCGATTCTCCAAGAGATCGTAACGGTTCGCGATGCGGATAAGCTCTATGAAATTTCGCAAGAGCGTAAGCCGTCGATGACATTGCTTCCGTACGGTATCCCCATGACAGTTGCTGCTATTGGCTACTTTGCTTTCGCAGGGCTGATTTAAGAAACTGCTAAAGTTTCTCGTCAGAATATCAAAATGTGAAAAGGGGCTCGGTTTGCTATGCTGCCCCTTTTTTTCAACCTGCTCCCAAAGCTTGACGCTTGCCATGGGTTTTACGGTCAGGCACCGCATAGCGATCGGCAAACGGTGCAAAATGAGTCCTGTGATGCAGGTATAAAATTACGAATACCGCAATTGAAATTCGTTCCGATTGTTCTGAAGAGGCAAAGTCCGACGATGACTATCCGACGAGACGACTTTGTGAGCAGACCTTGACGGTTGGCGAAAAAAGTTCACTCACACAATGCTTACGTAGAGAGATGTGTTCGACTAAATTTTTCTCGCGATTTAGCCAATGACAGAACTCTAGTGTTCGTGTTTTCCGACCGAGGACGCGGCCAACAAAAGATACGCCAGAGAAACCGGACTCAAACGGCGAATTCAGATCACTACGAACCACAACAACCTGCGCGAAGCGTTGTGATTCGTCCGGACTTTGCATTGAAGGCAATCGGTGATGAAGGCTAAGACGCTTATCCTACTTTTCGTTGCGCTGGGATGCGGCATGATCGCCGCAGTAGCAGTTAGCAAGGCTGTGATGGACAACGGTTCAGGCCAGCCCAAAGAGACCATGGTCGAGATCTTTGTCGCCGCCAGCGATCTCACTGTGCACTCTGAGATCTCAGCGGACAACGTCAAGCTTCAGAAATGGCCCGAAGCTCGTCTGCCTGAAGGCAGCGTTTTCGAACTTAGCAAGATCGAAGCGAAATTTGCTAGCCAAAGCATTTTTGCGGGTGAGCCGATTTTAGAAAAAAAGCTGACTGACAAACGTGGTGGATTGACCTTCACGATTCCTTCAGGCTTCAGAACCTTCGATATCAGTTGCAGCAAGTATTGGATCAAGGCGGGTGACCGAGTGGACATCATGGGCGTCTTCCATCCAGGTGGCCGTCAGGCTCCTCCCGAGACTCGGTATGTGATGCGAAACGTCAAAGTTCACAGCATCAATGGAAATCCGATTCGTTCCTCAGAAGATTCTGAACAGACCGCGAAGTCGCAAAGCTATCAGTTGCTGGTGAAAGAGGAGCAGCTGGAACCGCTGACGCTAGCAGGTAAGTTGGGAACCCTTGATCTTCATGTTTGCCCATTCGAAGAAGGTTTCGAGTCGGAAGATATCAGTGAATTCATGAACTGGATAACGCAAGAAGCGGTTGCGGAAAAAGAAGGTCCTGGTGGCCTCTTTGAAGAGTCGAATTCTCCCAGGAAATTGCCTGTGGCACAAAAAGTGGGTGAGCAGAAGAAGAAACTTCTGATCGTAACACCTAACGGCGTCCAACGCTTCGAATGGTCGAAAAATAACCCAGTTCCAACCGAAATTCGATCTGACAACAGGCCTGGCGCAATGCCAGCAAACAGCGCGCAATCGCCATATGCGAATTCTTACTCAAATTATGG
>PKCQ01000375.1 GCA_002862265.1 Planctomycetaceae bacterium
CGATTGGATCAACAGTTCAAGGTGACTTCAATGGCGATGGGCATATGGACTGCGCGACAGGAAACATCGGAGCGGAGAACCAGATTTTGTTCGGCAAGGGGGATGGAATATTCGAAGCAGGGTCTCGCTTCGGAGCTGCGAACAAGATGACTTACGCCCTGGCCGCTGGCGACTTAGACAACGACGGAGACTTGGATCTAGTGGTCGGAAATGTTGGCGCGGCTAACAAAGTATTCTTCAACCAGGGTGATGGAATTGAATTTCAGAGTGCGGCTTTCGGCGACGCATCCACAGCCACATACGGATTGTGCCTCGCTGATTTGGATGGCGACCGATATTTGGATATCGCAGCTGCTAACTCAGGTTCACTAAACCGAGTATTCCTGAATCGGCCTACAGCCAGCTCCATCCGTCCTGCCCAACCGAGAAAGCTTCCTCAAGTGCTGGCGGCTTCCGAGAAAGGATCAATAGCTCCGCCGACCTCCGCGCCAGCCATCACAGATTGGCCGATGTTCCACGGCCCGGAAGCTCGCGGTGTCGCAGATGGTTTCACCTTGCCCACAACGTGGAATGCATCATTGGAGGCTTCCGAAGCTGCCTCATCCATTAGGTGGCGCTCGGAACTGCCAGGCTTGGCCCATAGCAGTCCTGTGATTTCGGGCGATCGCTTGTTTGTTGCGACCGCGGTTGCCGATGCTGGCGCAGCGCCGTTGCAAGTAGGGCGAGGTGGAGCACCGACGGCCGCTAAGGATAACGGTGAACAGGAGTGGAAGATCTTTTGCTTCGACAAAAAATCCGGTGAGAAGCTTTGGGAGAAAGTAGTGCGTCGTGGAGCGCCACAAGCGACGCGTCACGCCAAGGCGACACACGCAAACTCGACGCTCACCATCTCGGGCAATCGACTTGTAGCCTTCTTTGGCTCAGAAGGACTCTATTGTTACGACCTAGATGGAAAACTACTTTGGAAACGAGATCTGGGCATCGTAAATATCAGCAAGTACGGGATTGGCTGGGGTTATGCAAGTTCACCCGCGGTCCACGAAAACAAGATCGTGCTGATTTGTGATGATCCCGATAACGCCTACATAATTGCACTCCAGCTCGATACAGGAAATGAAATTTGGAAAGTCTCCAGGCAGAACTTGAGCCAGCGCAATTGGAGCACCCCGCTAATTCACAAGGATACATCCGAAACAACACAAGTCGTTGTCAACGGCTGGCCCAACGTGATTTCCTACGATCTCCAAGATGGGCAGGAGCTGTGGCGTATCGAAGGTGGCGGGGACAACCCGGTCCCAACACCATTTCTGGCTCATGATCATTTTTACATCTGCAGCGCTCACGGGCCTTTGTCGCCCATCCATGCAATCCACCCTTCCGCTCGTGGAAATTTGACACAGGACGTCAAAGCCGCCCAGGAGCAAATGCCACTCAACGACAATCGAGAAACCGCTGCAAAGAAGAAAGACGTGCTTTGGTCTGTCTCTCGTGGCGGAAGCTATATGTCGACGCCCGTGGTCTATGGCGACTACATTTATCTCGGCAACAGTAACGGAGTCCTTCGCTGCTTCCATGCACTCACGGGCGAGAAGGTATACGAAGAGCGACTGTCGGGCACCGCAGGCATCATCGCTTCCCTGGTCGCTGGCGACGACAAGATCTACTGTGCATCAGAGAACGGTAAGGCTTATGCGATTGCGGCTGGGCCAGAGTTTGAGGTTCTCGCGACGAATGAGCTTGGCAATCCGTGCTTTGCGACGCCCGCTCTGAGCGAGGGCATCATCTACTTTCGCACGACGCGGGAGTTGATCGCTGTGGAACTTGCTCAATAGCTAACCTTGGAACTGCCACCCAAGATAAAGTGCAGTTGCGACTAGATGAGCGGTAACGATGGCTCCAAGGGTAATGCGAAAGCTAAGTTTTTGATTCTTGTGTCGCAGTAGTTGCTGAGCAATGACGGCCCCGGGCCAGCCGCCCAAAGCGGATAAAGTGAAGAGTGTCTTTTCGGATACTCGAAACTGTTCTGCTTGGGCACGCTGTTTGTCCGCCAAAAAGTAAATTGAGGTGGTGAGACTTAACAGCAAAGTGAAAATGGAGTAAATCAAAGCAAGCCAACTGGGCCAAGCTTTGACGTATACGGCAAGAACGGCCGCTGGCGTCAAGCAGAGCAAGAGCCAGAGTGATGCGAGCCAAAGAGATGCGGAGTATTTTGGAGCAGGCATAGTCGCATTGGGGCGGGATGGATGACGATGATTGCGCGCGAGCGGCTAAAGCCTGGACTCCAGCATCTGTCGGCCCAGTGCTTCGACCAAGAACTGAAAATCTTGGCATTGAACGATCAAGTCCGCGTACTCAGATGAAGGCTCGACGACGTGCGTGTGGAATGGCGTGACGGTCGCTTCCCATTGCGCGAAAACGGATTCTTTGCTGCGTCCTCTCACCGCCATGTCACGTTGCAAGCGGCGTTCGAGACGGCTTTTTTCATCGACTTTGAGGAAAATCGACCAATCGTATCTTGCTCGCAATTCCGTGTTGGCCAAAGCCATAATACCGTCGACCAATATCCAATCCACGGGATCGACGGGCTTCGTGGCTTCTCCTCGACAATGGGTCGAGAAGTCGTAGGTAGGGCAGTGGACTGGCTTACCGCCCCGCAGTGCATCGAGGTGGTCGACAAAGAGCGCGAAGTCGATAGCCCCGAGCGAATCAAAATTAAATTCGGCACGCTTCTCGGGTGCGAGGTGCGACAGATCATGGTAGTAGTCGTCGATTGCGACAACAGCCACATGTTCATGCCCTACGCATCCAGCCAGCTGCCGAATGAATGTAGATTTGCCGCTACCCGAGCCACCAGCAATGGCCATTATTCGAGGTGACTGCTCAGAGGAATTCATGAATCGGGATGGAGCGTTGGTTTGAAAAAAAGATAACAAGAACGAGGCCAGCGCGCTGGCTTACGCCACAGGACTCATCGCTTCGTCCACTGTGGACCGAATGTCTTGACGACATTTGCAACAGAGAAATCACTACGAGGCTTCGATCGGTTGGTTCTCGACGGTTGCGTAATCTTGCTCTTTTTTCTCAAGGCATCGTGAAATCTGGCGAACAGCTTGACGCAACCGGCTTTCGTTCTCGACGAGAGCCATCCGAAGGAAGCCTTCGCCAGCTGGCCCAAAGCCACTGCCAGGGCTCACCGCGACATCGCCATCTTCCAGGAGCATCATCGCAAAGTCCATTGTGTCCATCCGTTGCAACCACTTGTCTGGCACTTTGGCCCACAAGAACATGCCTGCCTTTGGCGGGTCGACTTCCCAGCCAATGCGGCGCAGACCTTCGACCAGCACATCGCGTCGACTCCGATAGATCCCGGCTTGCTGCTCGACTGCGGATTCGGTTTCTCGCAAAGCTACAATGGCGGCGATCTGAATCGCCTGAAACATCCCGTAGTCGTAGTAGCCCTTGATCGTTGCCAAGCCACGGACCATGTCTCGATTACCCGCGCAGAATCCAACGCGCCAGCCAGCCATGTTGTAGCCTTTGCTCATGGTCGTGAACTCGACCCCCACATCCACTGCACCTGGCGAAGCCAAGAAGCTCGGCGGAGTGTAGCCATCAAAAGACACATCGGAGTAGGCAAAGTCACTGATAACCATGAAGCCATAGCGTTTGGCCAGTTTGACGACTTCCGTGAAGAAATCCTGCTCAACAGTGACTGTTGATGGGTTGTGTGGGTAGTTAAGGATCAACAACTTCGGTGTGGGATGAAAGTGCTGACAAGTGTATTCAATGTTCCTCAGGAACTTTTCGCTGTCCGCTACTTCAAGAGCAACCACGTTTCCTGCAGCCAGAATCACACCATACATGTGCACGGGAAAATAGGGTGCCGGGATCATGGCCGTGTCGCCTTGTCCCATCAGCGCCAAGCACATGTGACTGAAGCCTTCCTTGCTCCCCAAGCAAACAATTGCTTCCGAGTCAGGATCTAGTCGCACACCGTACTTGCGGAGGTACTTGCCGGTCAGCTCACGCCGCAGATTCAGCAGACCATTGGATTTGCTGTAACCGTGATTCCTCTCGTCGTAGGTAGCTTCAGCCAGCTTCTCCATCACGACGCGTTCGGGTGGATCAGACGGGTTTCCCATACCGAGATCGATTACATCCTTGCCAGCGCGCCGCTTCTCGTACAGCGTGTTGTTGATGCGGCCGAACAAATACGGCGGCAAGCGGTGCACACGCGCCGCGTAATCCACCTTAAAAAAATGGTCGGACTCAGTGGGCGTCAGATCTGGCGATGGTTTTTCAGTCATAGGACCCAGGACAATTCAAGAGACAATACGGGGCGAAAAGTCAAATACGATTGGATCGTGGGAGCATTCTATTTTGCCTGCCAGTCGCTCCAACCGCTAGTCCGAGTTTTAGCGGACCTCTATCCCTGCCGCCTGCGACACTCGCCGACAAGAATGGTTCACTGCGAAATAAAAAATGCCCGCGAACCAGGGTCGCGAGCATCTTTGCGCTTATCGAATCACTTGAAAGTGACCTCTTGAGGTAATACTCGCTTAGCGAGGCACGATGACAGATCCGTTGCCACCGGTAGCAGACGCAGGAACCACTTGACTTCCACTCACCTTGGCTTCGATAAAGTTCTCGATGTTGGAGTTCGCGAGGAGGTCGTTCATGTACTTTCTCATCGCAACATAAAGCTTCTTGGTGCGGATTTCATTGGTCAGCTCACCTCTTACAGCCTCAAAATCTTGAACGACCGGCTTCGTTTCACCTTGCTTATACAGCACAGCATACTGGTCGCCCCAGACAAGAATTCCTGACACTTTGCCCGGCTCGAGTGCGAAGGCTGCTTCCTCTAAGGTTGGATTACCGCTGTGACGCCGAATCGCAGGAATCTTGCCAAAGTTGCTGCGTGAGATTTGCTCGACCGAGTACTTGGCCGCCAACTCACCGAACTTCTGCTCTCCAGCTCCGCGTGCCTCACGGAAGACGTCCTCCGCAGCTCGCTGGCTACTACAGACGCAGGCGAGTACTTCTGCACGCGGGCCAAAGTTATTTTCATACCCCTTTTGCAAGTCTGCGTCGGTGATTGTCACCTTATCCTCAACTAGTTTTTCCAGAGCTACGCTTGGCCAGACAGCGTCTGAAACATACAGTTGAACTGTAACACCTTCTTCTTGTTGGATGCTCTTCAACCACCCCGCAACATCCGGCTGACCATCTCGGAAGTAGCCAGCTGCATCTGCAGCCCGAGCCACTTCACGATCAATGTCTGCCTGTTCGACGATTTTCTTCTGCTTCTGAAGTTGCAAGGTCAACAGCAGACGACTGATCTCACCGCGAAGAATCTCCTTGCCGTGGCGAGTCATGCATTCTGCCGCCAGATAGGTGTACGGCAATGGCTGACGGTTGATGTAAGCGGCAACACCTGGATACTTCTTTTCGTATTCGGCATTGCCCATCACCGTCACGACTTGAGCATTTTCTTTCAGCCCAGCGAAGATCCCATCCGCCGCTGCGCCGAGACGCTGATCACGAAGCTGTTCAGCGATGCGATTGCGAATCTCTGGCATCAGATTGGGGCTAGGTGGAGTTGCAGGAAGATGCCGCACGCATTGCAACAGAACATGTAGATTGCCCATCGAGAATGGAGCAGAGATCTCATTGGGTTGAAGTTGAAATGCGACGCGTTCCAGCGGGTCGTTAGGATCATTGTTCTGACGGATAGGCGGAAGCAAGCCATCGACGGAGGCGCTGGCCGCATCCTCGCTCTTCTCCTTCGCTAGACGACGGAAAGTTTCCGGAGCAGCGGTCGCAGCCTCGTAAAGTTCGTCGGCAGTTTCCTTCTTCGACACCGCAATCATACGAACCTGCACTTTGGGGCCGTATTCACTTTGGATGATCTGCTCGACTTCCCCGGGCTTCACCTCGATCTGATCGGCCGCCAAAGCACGCAGAGCGAGCATGGGCCAAGTGATCTCACTGGCATACTGCTCCGGCGTGATATCACGCTCTCGCTGAATTGCCTCCAGAAATCTGGGCGTATCCAAGCCAACTTTGTTAGCGACCCGCGCGATTTCTTTGTTAACGTCGTCCTGTGTGATGTTGACATTCTTCGCCTTACAAGCCTGAAGAATCAGTTGCTTGTTAAGCAGATTGTCGAGTACCACGCTGCCGTAACGCTTGATACATTCATCAGCAAGCTGTTCGCGGCTGATGGTCTTACCTTCGACGATCGCGACGATCTTTGGAAATTTCTCGATCGGGTCTGCTGGACCGGTGCTCTGCTGAGCTTTTGCGACGGTAGAGAGAAGCAGGACTGCTAGCACAAAGCTGCGTAAACTCATGACTGTTCCTCCTGAACCATTTGATTCCTTGCAAACTTCCTTTCGGCCCGTCACCTGGATCGATCGAACGGACCTTCGGTATTTACACCCCGACAAGATTAGGGAAATGCGGTGGTGGATCACAAGACGAAATACGCTCAAGGACTTGCTAGCAAAATACCAGAAGTCGCACTGACTCCAAGCTTCAGCGTTCCTACTCACCGCTAACGGTACTCGTACTCTGCGGGGCGGTATCCGTACTTGCAAGGGCACTTGCCGCATCAGGACAACTCTCGAGTAAGACTGAGATTGAGGCAAAGAATAAGATCGTGATGGTAAAACAAAGGCGAGCCGAAAGTCTTGACGACTTCCGACACGGGAAAGAATAATCATCCGCAAGCTATACGATTCTCCTTCAGGCGCTCAACGATATAGTGCTCGAGCCAACGAACCAGCCGCCCTTGTTCATCCAGTCCGTAGTAGCCCATGTGACCACCTTTGCGAGTGGTCGTTAGCTCGGTCGACTCGGACAACTTCGCCGCCGCAATGGTCGAGTAAGGGACGATCGGATCGTTTCTGTCTGCTATGATTTCCGTCTTCGTTTTGATCTGCGATAGCAAAGGCAATGAACTCGCAGCCGCATAGTACTCCTCGGAACCACGGTAACCGCTCAGCGGCGCGGTGTACCGCGCGTCAAACTGCCGAATCGATTTGATATTTGGCTCTTCTGGGACTCGCTGCCAGTTGGGCCAGCGCCGGCGCTGAGACTGGACCTGCTCGTCCAGCACTTTCAAGTAATAGCTCGTGTAGATCCAACGAC
Source organism: Planctomycetaceae bacterium (assembly GCA_002862265.1). Lineage (GTDB taxonomy): Bacteria > Planctomycetota > Planctomycetia > Pirellulales > Pirellulaceae > Aureliella. The sequence goes on from PKCQ01000375.1 coordinate 7,153, forward strand.
TCCAGCGTTCCATGTTGTCCGCGCAAACTTTCAACCTCACGGGTGGCGCCACCGCAATCGAAGAGGCCAAAGCACTTCGTGCCAAATCCAGCGCACTTGCGTTACCTCCCGCTTCACCGAGCATCTTGAGCACGATGTTGCCACTGAGTGAGAAACCGACAACGTGAATGGGCCTGCTGGGATACACACTCCCGGCGTGGTTCACAACAGACGCTAGATCATGACTCCGGCCGGCATTGGCAGGGCGAGAGCAATACTCAGAGCTTTGGCCGCAACCCCGAAGATCCACTCTCCAAACTAAAAATCCAGCTGACTCAAGTCTTCCAGCCAATCTCCCCAAATAAGGACTGCTGTGATCTCCACCGAGTCCGTGGATCAATATGACAAGATCCGCACTGGAACCAACTGCTACTCCTGCCTCTTCGTGAACCACCACAGCTTCGCCATCATCTAGCTCCACTTTGATGGTTTTCGCTCGATAGGGTGGTTGCTCACCGGGAATGACGCCAATTGCCAGCGTCTGGAGATGCCCACTTCGGAGCAAGGGATGAGGACGATAAGGCAGTGAACTCATGATGGGAAAAGGCGACGGACGCCACAAATAGTCAATTGGAGGTCAAAATCCCCGGCGGAGCCAGATAGCTATTCAAAAACTAGCCCTGAGCACGATAATTCGACCCAAAGCCCTAGCTGAACCTGTCGTTCGGATCGTGGAAAAACAAGTTTTAATCTCCCTCTATCGAGAAAACAATTGTTATGAGCAAGTTTGATGTCTGTGGGCTTGGAAACGCCGTTGTAGATATTTTCCTGGAATTGGACGAGCCACAGTTTGAACAGCTCGGCTTCGAACGCGGAACGATGACTCTGGTAGAGAAGGATGAACAACAAAGCTTGCTCACCAAGTTTCATGAAAGCGAACAGACACTGCAATTGGTCAGCGGTGGCTCCGTTGCCAACTCCATCATCGCAGCCACCCAACTGGGCGGCAGCTCATCGTTTATCGGTTGTGTCGGAAACGATCGCTACGGGCAGCACTATGCCAACGAGTTTGAAGAGCTGGGAATCGCCTTCCCAAACCGTCCTCTTGCCGACGAAACAACGGGAACTTGCCTGGCCCTGATCACGCCAGATGCAGAACGAACCATGCGAACCTGCTTGGCTGTCTCCAGCAACTTGGCAGAAGCTCATGTGGATGAAGATTGCGTCGCCAATTCCAAGTGGCTCTTCATCGAAGGCTACGTTTTTGCCAATCCCCAAACGGGGCAGCACGCGATTCGAAAGGCGATCCAAGTTGCGAAGCAACATGGAACCAAAATTGCCCTCACATGCTCCGACGGATTTATCCCGGAAGTATTCGGCGATGCCTTCCGCGAAGCTTTAGCTGATAGCGACTTGCTGTTCTGCAACGCCACCGAGTCGGTCGCGCTGACGCAGGCAGAGGACTCCAAGGCCGCGTTTGAGAAGCTCAAGCGGATGGTTCCCAGCGCTGTGGTGACTGACGGGCCTAACGGTGCATTCGTTCGATTTGGCGATGAGGCCTGCCATGTCCCAGCAATCGCATGCGACCCTAAGGACTTAACCGGGGCAGGAGACATGTTCGCCGGATCATTCCTGTATGCGATCAATCATGGTTACTCGGCCGAGCAAGCCGCTCGCAACGCCAACTTCATGTGCCACAAAGTCATTACGCAAGTCGGCGCGCGGCTGGCAGCCGATGCAAAATCACTCTGGCAATCCGCTCAAGCCTGAAAAACACATCCTAGAGCACCAAACCGATCGTAGTGGACGAGGTTACGAGTCCCGCCACAAGGCTACTCCTCCCATTAAGTACTTGTGACCTCGCATGAGTCAAAGCAGAACATAATTCGAAAGTGATTCATTGGATACAACGCGAGTTTTCATCGCTGTGGAAATTGGTGAACCCGCTCGTTCTACGCTAGTGCGCATGATTCGCAACCTTGAATCGCAAGTGGATCAAGTGCGCTGGACGCAGACTGAGCAACTGCATCTAACACTAAAATTTCTCGGTGAAGTAGACAACCTCGCATTGCCGGAGATCATTGACCGAATGAAAAAGGGAGCGCAATCCGTAACGCCCTTTGGCGTCGAAGTGCGTGGCCTCGGATCTTTCCCCAAAGACAAAGATCCCCGTGTACTCTGGGCCGGTGTGAAAGATGGAGTAGAGCAACTTCGGTGGCTGCACGATGCATTTGAAGGCTCTTTTACCGAGATGGGATTTGCTCCTGAGAATCGCCAGTTTACTCCTCACTTGACTCTCGGCCGTGTCGGACGCGGAGTAGATCGGCAACAATTCGCCGAGCGGATTTCGGCTGCAAGTGCCAAAATGGAGTCTCGTTTCGAAGTCGACGAGCTTGTCCTCTTGTCCAGCGAACGAGAACGCGGCCGGTACGTCTACACTCCAATCGAATACGCGGACTTAGGCTAGCAGGGGCATCTTGTCTGAAGGTGGCAAAGGCAGCCTGCCTCAGATGCCTTCGAATTCGAATGCACATGACGCAAGCTCTCAGAGCTCGATCCAGAGCTCGTCACCGCGCCAGTCGGTTGTGAAAACATTGAGCATCTTTTTCTTCGTTAAAAGATTGCATCCGGTTTTTACGTCATATTGCCAACCATGCCACGGGCAAGTGACGCACTTGTCCTGCAGTGCCCCCTGTGCGATCGGTCCTCCTTGATGGGCGCACATGCCATCCACGGCTTGCGGCTCGCCCTCAACGAGGAACAAAGCAACGATCTGCCCCCCAATGACGAACTCCTTACCGCCGCCTTCGGGAAGATCGGAACGATCACAGAGTTTGTGCCAAGCCATAATATCAAACCGCGATACTCAAACGCTCGTCAAAGCGACCAAACTACTTCGCCAGCGAAACCCGGATGATCCGGTTGTCATTACGAACAAAGATACTCTTTTCGGCGTAAGCTGGATGTGACCAGCAGACGCCATCGCGGCGAGGCAGCTGAACGCGAGTTGGCTCAATCAACTTCGCACGGCTCTGAATCTCCAAGCCATTTGGAGACAGCTTGGCAATCATCAGCTCACCTGCCTCGTTAAACATCCAAACGCGATCCGCTTGGCGAACCATGTGAATCGTCGCCCAACGGTTTCTAGGCACTGCGGACACGTTCTCCCAAACACGCTTGCCTGTCTCCGCTTCGAGGCAACGAAATTCACCGTAACTATCTACCGCGTAGATATAGCCATTCTGAACAATCGGTGTACCAATCATCGCGTGAATGCCATAGTTGCGCTCATCGAACTCAACTCTTCCATCAGCTCGTTTGACGACCTTCGAGCCCGTTCGCCTTTCGCTCTCACCGCGTGCGCGCCAGACCAAATCTGTTTCAAGAGCATCTTTCGACTTGCGAACCATGAGCGAACCATCGTAGAAGCTCGAGACGAAAATCTGGTCGCCATCGATGCTTGGTGTGGCGATACCGATAGGCATGTTTACCGAACGCATCGCATGCCGCCAAAGCAGCTTTCCTGTCTTCGGATTCAGACCTGATAGGCTTTCTCCCGTCCAACAAACGAGTACATCTTGTCCTTGTTGCTGAATAATCACCGGCGACGAGTAACCAGGCTTCTCGTTGATCGCCCGCCAAATTTCTTTGCCAGTGCCTTTGTCAAATGCCACCATGTTCGCGTCGCCTTCGCCGCCAACCTGCTGGATGACCAATTCTTCGTAGATCATTGGCGAAGCCGTGATCCCCCAGATCGGCATGTCGATTTTGTACTCGGACCTGAGATCACGCTCCCAAATCACTTCGCCAGAAATCGAATCTAAACAATGAAAATGTCCGACCGATCCGACGGCATAGGCTTTGCCCTCACGGATGGTCACACTTGCTCTGGGACCAGCTTTGTAGCCGAGCTTACCGTAAGGAGCAGAATACTCGTGAGTCCATAATTCCTTGCCTGACTTCGAATCCAGACAAAGGATGCGTTCCGATTCATCTTCCTTCATCCGATCCATCACGTAGACTCGACCATCAGCCACGGTCGGTCCGTTATATCCAGGCCCGATATCCACAGACCACTCAGCCTCAAGCTGACCTTGGGGCAATCGTTCGAGCACACCATCCACTTGCCAAACTCCATCACGATTGGGACCACGCCACTGCGGCCAGTCCTCAGCGCGGAGTGCGGGCAGAAGAGTGAGAAAAAAAAGCAGGGAAAGTGCACGCTTTTGCATCGAACAACTGCCCGAAAGAAGGAGGGAAATCTGACTCTGCAATCCTACCTCAGATGGCTCTCAAGCCATAGCGGGCAAAAGACGCATTCGCTACGCGGGTTTCACGTCCTAGGTCCACAACCCCCCTCAAGGCCCCTAGGGCCTCGCCACAGAATTCACTTGCCTGGGAAACCGCAGCTAACAGCGACACGGCTGAAAACCGAGGGCTCAGCCTCTCTCAGACTTAATATGAAAGTAGCTGTGAATGTGAGGCTCGCCACGGAAGTACCAAACCATCTCCGGCCCTTCGATCTGCCAAGTATCCCAGACTTTGTCGTTTCCAATGTCGTACTTGCCGTCGTAATAAGACACGTGAAGCTGATCAACAAGTTTGCGTTCGCGAATTGTATCCAAGGTCGCTTTGACATCGTCACTTCGGAACATGGCCAACATCTTTTCCATGGTGGATAGGAATTTCTCTTGCTGATCGGATGACAGATCACTACACCGCAGGCCTGGCCAATCCGCTTCCTTCTTGAGAATCACAAGATTGGATTTCTCACTGCGTGGCTTATGCCGAAGCGCTTGCTGCTGTTGCGTGCCATCTAAGCACTCGACAAACTCATTGAAGATCTTGCCTTGATACCAATAGGGATTTCCCGGGTGATTGGCTTCCTCGTGAAACTCAGTCGGGAAATGACCATAGAAGATTGGAGCCCCACCGAAACCTTGGCCTTCGTCAGTATGAGCATTGCAGCGACGTGTTACGTGGTGCCCAGTGTAGATAAACTCAAAGTCATCATCCTCTGGCGACCCGAAGAATCCGACTGAAGGACAATTCTTCTCTGCCCCATACTGGTCGACTTCGACTTGTTTGTTGACTGACTTCTGATACTTCGGATTGTGCAAAGAATCGAAGATCTGTTGAATCAAATCTTGTTGCTCAGAACCAAAGGTATTATTAATGCGATGCTCGCGATGCACATACCACCAGTTGCTGATGAAGTGGCGGCTACGGTGGTTGACCGGCAAGCAAACCTTTTGTTGCTGCTCGTCGGAGAGGCTCTTGTAGAGTTGCATTGGCAGCGAGTCAGCTTTCACCGTATCTTTGGCAATCGCCGTGCCGGCCATGGCCAACATCGCTGATGAGGACGAAATCGTCTTAATGAGCTGCCGCCGACTGATCCCACGTTTCCATTCCACCATTGCATCGCCCTTCGAAAGGTAGGTCCAATGTCCCAACTGAACTGCGAACAAGTAGATTCGCACCGCTGATTTCTCTATTCGAAGAGAATTCTCTCTTGAGATGAGTCTAACCTCATTTTGCCTCCGAAGTTGCTCGGATTTTTGCAAGAAAGCAGTCTTAGACAAGACGACAAGCCTTCCTTCGCATTCGTTAGCAAAAAACAAGTCGATCTGCCGAGCATTGAAAATTATCGATTCGCTGCTGGCTCCGCAGATTATTTATGTTGCTCCTTTCGCCCGTTGGATAAAGTTTTAATCTGCAGACGCCTTCGATTACTGGCGTCGCTGAAATAGTGCTGAACGTATCAGACTGTTCTAGGATGCGTGAATTCTCTTCGGAACTCCTTCGCTTTTCAGTACATAGCCAAATTTCATTGGAACGAGCCGAGCCTGATCCAAATGGTGTTCCAACGATTACTTTTCTCACGATCAGCGAGAAGAATCTGCCCCTAGGCAGAGGAGGACATCCTCAAATACTGGCACTGATTGACTTCCGGCGACACGCTTTCGCTCAGGATCGATTTGTTGATTGTGATCCAACGAAATCAACTTTGAATCACCTATTATTTGGAATCCCGCCCAACAGCTTTGACGACCATGCGGATCTACTGAGACGTCAGGGCATAGATTTATGGTTCTCAGAATTCCCAGCAATGAACGCCAAAGCAATGTTCTTTCATGATCCCGAGGACAATTTGCTAAAGTGCTAGATTTAAACTGGCACTTGCCAAATACCGACTGGCGGCTCGTGACGTCATTCGAACCAACCTAGTAATCGATACGATCTTCTTTCAGCTTCCACTGTGCAAAGACATCGCGGGCGAGAGGTTGGAGCAATTATTGCATCGGTAGCGAACGAGCTTGCAGAGGTAAATTTAATTCCGCATAGATGTCTCGGTCTTCAAAACCTGCGTGCGCAGCATCGGCAAAACTGCCGGCGGAGTAAACCGAATCGAGACGTGACCAATTTATGGCGGCAAGGCACATCGGGCAGGGTTCGCAAGTGCAATAGACAGTCCCGCTTGCGAAAGAAAAGCCTTAAATCCGAGAACAAGCGTCGCGAATCGCCGTGACT
>PKCQ01000376.1 GCA_002862265.1 Planctomycetaceae bacterium
GAGCTCGCGGTAATTGCCGTCATCTTTGCGAAGCACCTGAGCTTTGCCACTTTGCACTTTGAGCAAGACGCTTCCGATGTCGTAGGTCTCCGACAGCAAAATCTGATTGCCGAAAACCACAGGCTGGGCTGCATTGACACTCTCCAGCATCTCGGCACGCCAAGGAAAATCAAATAGCTGCTTTCCGGACTTCGGTTCGAACGCAAGTAGGCCACCGCGCAAAAAAGCAAGTCCCGTATCCTGGCCTTCGATCTTGCGGACCGTCATCGAAGAATAACTCGCCAGATCGTCACCCAAGCGATACTTTTCTTCGCCCGTCATTTTGTCAAAAGCGACGATAGCGGTGCCATTTGGTTCAGCAAAGTCCACTCTCCCGACAGTGTCTGCTGGGCTGCCACCCACCATCACGAGAATCAAATCCTCGTAGACGAAGGGAACGCTGGCGACGCCAAAGAAGTTTTGGATCACGCCATATTCCTGGTTCAGATTCTGGCTCCAAAGCAATTTGCCGTCGTCTAGCCGAACACAGGATAGCTGCCCAGATACACCGTAAGTGTAAACCCGATCGCCATCAACGATCGGACAGCAGCGCGGGCCGTTGTTGTAGCCATACATGTCGCGATAATCGACGGGCGACTCCTGGCGCCATAGCTCCTGGCCATCGGAAGTTTGAAAGCAACTCAGCCGCTCCACATCTTCATGTCGGTCGAGCAGCAAGAGCTTTTCGCCGAAGACAACGGGAGCCCCGTAACTGACGCCGAGGGGCAAGGTCCACTTGATGGGAGGATGAGGCGTCCAATCAGCAGGATCGATGCCGGTTTCCGTGGAAGTGCTGTCGCCGCGCGGGCCAAGAAAAACGGGCCAGTCTTCGCCAGCTCTAGAAGCTTGGTTGATAGCTGGCCCTGCAGTCGCTTGGATATACCCAGCCGAGCTGGACTCAGCGGACTGAGAAGGAGTCGACTGCTTTAACTTAGAGGGAGCCTTACTCGCAGATGGAGCTTCTTGCCCTGAACAGCCGCCAACCAAAGCGACGACTGCGAAGAGTGTAAAACTGAAAACTACTGGCCGCATCGAAGTATTTCCCAAAAAACCGACCAAGTAATTGGTACCTATTGCCCGAGCTGGCCCGCGGCATCTTGCCATTCAAAGTTCAGCTCTCGCTCCAAGTTGGCAATCCACGCTCCGATCATTCCTTGGACTTCGCCAGAGGCTAGTCCCTTCGATGCGGTCTTCTGCTTGTCATTGCCGAACCGAGTGCGTAGTACATCTTCGGTCGGAGTGAGATTCTCGACACGAATGGCGTAGTAAATATCGTTGTTCGCGCTCGGTCCGACCGTAGTGCCACCAACCTCAGTTGCAAAAACAGCTTGCATAAATTGCTGCCCAACATCCTGTTCGAGCTCAGGAATGGTGGAGAAACCACCCTGACTCATACTGATCCAGGTGAAAGGTGATGTTTCAACCAGATTTTCTACTTGTTCGTCCGTGATAGCAGCAGCCCATGGATCGTCGTCGGAGCGGACCTTCTTTGTAATTTCTTTTGCCGCCGCCTTGGCAAGCTCACGAGCCTTAATGCGTTTCCAAGCGTCGATCACGTCCTCACGCACTTCGTCAAGTTCTGGTGCATAGGCATCCGCGTCTTCAGTCTTCCACACCAGGAACCGCTTCAAGCCCGCTGTGGGATCGGTCTGATTGAGGAAGAATGCGTCGTACGGCTGAAACTTCTGGGACTGAGGAAGCATTAGTGTTCCTACTACCGTCACATTGCGTTGGAAATCGATGACACCACGACCTACATCCATTTCCGCCAATTCGAAACCATCGACCAATTCAGTTTCACCCCAGGTGAATCCAGCTGCTTCGGCTAGCTTCTTGATGTCTGGCTTCACTGGTGGCTCTCGCTTTTCATCGGTCTGCTCAGCGAGCCCCGACTCCATGAAGGCATCGAACTGGCGTTTTTCTTCGTAGTACGGCATCATCTCCTTCTCAAGCAGATTCGTGATCGCATCACTTGTCGCCAAGCGAACTTTTTCACGCGCTAACTGATCCGCAATCGTCTCACGTGCCTCTTCGAAGGACTGCGTTCGCATCGTTGGCTCCGCCGGAGGCGTTGCGGTACCTTGTGTATCGGTAACTGCGCCAGGTGTTTCATCTGAAACAACCGGAGCTTCCTGGCTTCCTTCCGCTGGCTGGGGCTCAGAAGTAATTTCGGCAGCTGGTGCTTCTGCTGCGCCTTCCTCTTGCGGTGCGGCAGCAGCTTCGCCCCCTTGGGCAGCAGCTGGAGCTTCTTTTGCAGGAGTTTCTGGAGTTGCGCCAGCCTCTTTTTGCACTGATTCTTCTTGGGTGAAGGAGACGAAGCGTAAGTCGGAAGCAAGTTTCGAAGACTGATCGCCCGACTCAGCCTTGCTTTCCTCGTTAGACTCCTCAGCCTTAGACTCAATCGACGCCTTCGCAGGCTCCGGATCAGTAGGCGTTTCTTCGGAAGTCGCCGGCTCCTCCGGCTTGGTATCGTCTGGCTTTGCAGCCTCTTCAGCAGCTTGAGTTTCAGTTACTGGAGTTTCGACGCCGCTCTCTTCGGCTGAAGGTTCTTCAGTGCCCTCTGCGGCCGTTTCTGAACCTGGCTTCGTGGTCAGCGGCGATGGTGGACGCTCTTCTGGCGTGGTTCCAGGAGTCACATCTTGAACGACAGGAACACGCAGTTGCCCTAAGGCAACGCGCCGATCATACTCCGCCTTCAATTCCTCTTCCGTCAGCTTCGCTTTTTCTGCTTCAACCAGTTTCGAGTTGTCGATTTCGACATACTCGATCTTCGCGCGATACGTTCGAGCAAAGGCTGGATCAGGTGATCGTGGGTTGGGCGGGGCGAATCGGCCAACCGAGAACAAAGCTTCGATTTCGCCTTCTGTCGGTGAACCCTCAACTTGATTCAAGTAGTTCTCTGCAGACACTGGAAAGGCTTGAACCGAAGCGGCCTGATTCACCTTCAAGAAGTTGTTGTAAAGGGTTCCAGGAGAAGCCAAGGGTTGTCCATCTTGGATTAAACCGGAAGTGGCCAGCCGATCGACGACCATCATGCTCAAATTGGTTTTGAGTACTTCACGCAGCTCGAAATAACTCATCTGGCCGTTGGAAGCCTCACGCAGAATTTCATCGACTTGAGCACTTGTCAGTTTGTTGTCGACATAAGCAACTAGGAACTCGTCGACAGCTGCATCGTCAAATGCGACCCCAAGTGTTTTGCCATAGGAAGCCAGAAAGCGGCTCCGAACCACACCCTGCAAGTCTTGAGGGAACAGGATCCCGTAGTTGCGGATGTCGCCCGAAAAAGGGTCGCGATCGAAGAACGGTACATTCGGTTCACCGCCGTTCTCGAGAACGCGACGGGCGACTTCAGCCATAAATCGGCGGAGATTACTATTCTGGTTTGCCGCTCGCTGGATATCTGCGACCGTCATGCGGCCACCCGTCCACTTAACAGCTACGTCAGTACTGCCTCGACGGCCTGCGCCATCGCGGAAGTAGGCGAAAAGAGGAGCAATAACAAAAGCAAAAAGGGCTACCATGACGAGGGCAGCCATCCACGCTTTCTGGTTCTTGCGGAAAGTCGCAAACGGGTTTGTCATCCTAATTCTTCCTGGAATCAGCCATTTTACGAGCCAGTCACGCTTTCTATGCGGCTGGCTGGGGGAACCAACTTATGCTTCCGCGCGAGCGCTCAAAAGCCCAAATGGGGGTTTGGACAATCTTGGATAGTGCTAGGGTTCTTGTTGTTGGTTTGGTGGACAGTCCAATTTGGGGCTAACCCCTTGTCACCTCTGGTCAGCTAAGCTATCCACTTTTATTCACAATCCGGCGGGATCCTTTCCCACCGGCGGTGCAAGGATACCAACGATTACGGTTCTTGCAGATGCGAGGTTTCCAGCGGATATGGAGATTAGTGGCCTCAAAAACACCAAGTTTTAATTCGAGCACTGGGATTCCGACAGTACCGATTGCTCAGTCTTGTCGAGAAGCTGGCTCAGAATGCTATTCAATAGTTTCTAACTAGCCTATTTTGACGACCACCTCCGAAAATCACAGGTCAGTATTCCTTCCAGCTGTCCTGATTAGCAAAGTTCCTGTCGCTGTCCCCCAAGTTATCTAGATCCATGTCCAAAACGCTCATCATTGCTGAAAAACCAAGCGTCGCGACCGATTTGTCGCGAGTCCTGGGAAAACTGCCTGAGATTGGCAAATTCGAGCGAAAGAAAGATTACTTCGAAAACGACTTTGGCTACATCTCCTCGGCAGTCGGCCACTTAGTCGAATTGAAAATGCCGGAAGGGCCTAACGGCAAGAAGCTCCCCTGGGGGATGAAGCACCTCCCGATCCTGCCGAAAAGCTTCGAGCTTCAGCCCATTGAACGAAGCGAATCGCGATTCAAGCTCCTCAAGCGGCTGCTGAAGAAAAAGGATGTCACCACAGTCGTCAATGCATGCGATGCCGGCCGCGAAGGAGAGCTGATTTTCCGCTACTTGCTCGAGCTTGCTTCGCCCAAAACGAAAATTGAGCTGAAACGTATGTGGATGCAGTCGATGACCGATGGATCGATCGTCGACGCCTGGAAGAACATGCGAGATGACTCCGAAATGCTTCCATTGGCGGCTGCAGCTGCTTGCCGAAGCGAGAGTGATTGGCTGATCGGGTTGAACGGGACTCGAGCTCTCACTGCTTTTAACTCGCGAAATGGCGGCTTCAACGTCACGACTGCTGGCCGTGTCCAGACTCCAACTTTAGTCATCCTCGCCGAGCGTGAGCGCGAGATCCGCAGCTTTGTCCCGCGAACCTACTACGAAGTCCATGCTGACTTTGGTGTAACCGCTGGTTCGTATGCTGGTCGTTGGTTCCGCGAGGACTTTAAGAAGAACGAAGAGGATCCGCACCATAAAGCGGAGCGAATTTGGACGCTCGAAGAAGCAGAGGCCGTCAAAGCCGCTTGTGATGGCCAAACCGGTGTGATTGAGGAAACGAAGAAACCGACGAAAGAGGCCTGCCCACGGCTCTACGATTTGACCAGCTTGCAGCGAGAAGCAAGTGGCAAGCATGGTTATCCCGCCCGACGCACTCTGCAGCTCGCTCAGGCACTTTACGACCGCTACAAACTTCTGACTTATCCACGTACCGATTCTCGTTATCTACCTGAAGACTACGTCGACACCGTCAGGGAAACGATCGGCAACTACGCTAAGGGCAAATCCAACGAAGCCTTCAGCCAGCTGTTCATTGATTCCTCCAAATGGATTCTCGATAACGATCGAGTGCAGCTGAACAAGCGAATATTCAATACATCCAAGGTCAGCGATCACTTTGCAATCATCCCGACTGGAAAAACGCCTCCGCCAAGCCTCGATGCGGACGCGAAGAAGATCTACGAACTCGTTGTGCGACGCTTCCTCGGAATCTTCTACCCCAGCGCCGAGTACGAGGTAACACGTCGAATCACTCGCGTCGGAGACAATAGCTATCGAACAGACGGGAAGATCCTGGTCAAGGCTGGCTGGCTAGAAGTCTACGGGAGAAAACCTGGCGTTGCATCTGAAGCGGGAGAGCTGGTTGCCGTGGAAGATGGTGCGACGGCTCAGACGGAATCGGTCGAAGTTAAAGAAAACGAGACGAAACCACCCGCTCGGTACAACGACAGTACTTTGCTTTCCGCCATGGAAACAGCAGGCAAACGAGTCGACGACGAAGAACTTCGCGATGCGATGAGCGAACGAGGGTTGGGAACACCAGCCACTCGCGCCTCGATCATCGAGGGCTTGATTAATACCAAGTACATCTTCCGCGACGACGCCAATCGTCGCGACTTTGTGGTATCCAACAAAGGTCTCGCACTGGTCGAACTACTGCAAGAAATCGGCATCACCACCATTGCGTCGCCTCAGATGACTGGAGAATGGGAGCACAAGCTGAAAGAAATGGAAGCCGGTCGACTGGACCGCGACGCTTTCATGGGCGAGATCACCAGCCTGACGAAGAACATAGTCGAGCAAACACGCGAGTTCACAGACAACGTGGTGAATCGCGTGTTCCCAGACATTCAGGCGATGTGCCCCGAGTGTCAAGGTTCGGAAATGAAGCAGACTGACGGACTTTTTGCCTGCAAGACACCGGATTGTGCTTTCAAAATCAAGAAGCATATCGCCAGTCACGAGCTGACCGAGCAAGAAGCAACAGACCTTATCAATACGCGCCGCATCGGCCCAATCGAGACTTTCAAAAATCGCTTTGGACAACCTTTTGCAGCTGAGCTCATCCTGGAGAAAGAAAAGAAGACTTGGAAGACGAACTTTGTCTTCGAAGGCGACGAAGATCGTGAGAACGAACTTGATAACCTTTCCGAAGACCAAGTGATCTGCGAAGCTCTGATTTTGGATGACTCCGACAAACTCATCAAAGTTTACGAAACCGAGCGAGCTTACCTTGCGCCTGACATGGCTAAGGACGCCGATGACCGCGGAGTCCGCATTAGCAAGACTATTCTTCAGAAAGAGATTCCGGTCGATCAAGCCAGAAAGCTGTTCGTTGAAGGTAAGACCGACTTGATGCCCGGTTTTATCTCTAAGAAACGTCGTCCCTTTGCTGCCCACCTTTTGCTCGACCGAAAGACCGGCAAACTGAGCTTTGAATTTGCTCCCCGCAAGAGCAAGAAAGATGCCAAGAAGGACGAGGAGGAAAAGTCTGACGAGAAGACTGAGGACGTCGGCTCCGGTGAAAAGTCTGGCGAAGAGAAGGTCGAGCAGGAAGAATCCTAGTCGGTGGCATGGGAGCATTCTGGGGAATCTCAGCGGCGAACATGATCCCTGGTGAAGGTTTTATGCGTCCGCATTTCCCTGGTTTGGAATGCTTTTCATGGGAGAGGGGGATACTACGCCGTATCCGGATGCATCAAGGCGGGAAAGTACCAGGGAGGCCTAAGGGAGTATCAGAAGAGCCGTCGGCATTTGACCGACCGAGATAAATCGCCGTATATCACTTGTCGCGTGCCGATAAACGTTGGCTCCAAGCAAACCGCGTGTTGAAGTTAATGGGCGTCTCAAGGGTGATTCTTGGCTCGTGATGAAACTTCGGTTTGAAAGTCGATATGTCGATGTCACGTTCAGGGCGGGCGTTCTCGTCTCTGATGAAATTGAATGACTGACCGAAGGCAACGAATCACTTGGGTCATGAAAACGGCCGCCACAGATACAAACACCGTGCGAGCCACAAATTATCCCGCTTGCCCGTCCCGTGTTTGTCGGTGTCGTAACTAAAATCACTTTCAATGACACTTTGGGAGACGAACTGTGGAGCGTTTTTGATCGCGACGCCCCTGACGAGTATCAACGGCGGCAAGATGATTAAAAAACAATGGAGTTGGCACTGCTTCGCTGCTGATCGGGCCAACTCGATTGCACGGCGACTGCGTCGTCCTTCTGTGCGTGTATGTGCATCGTAGTTCGGGCGGCGATTCGGGCTATAAAGTTGAGTCTGCTGTGTCAATCATTTTGGCGTAATTCTGCGTTGCTAACTGCTAGCATTTTTCCTTGCTAGATTTCTGTATCCCTTAGCTCCAAACTTTCTCTACAATGACCTTTCGAGGTAGCAACTGGACTTAGGAATTGTTGAGCGTTAGTCGGCGAGGGGCTGCAATCTCATCGATTCGATTGCAGCTATCATCCACGGATTTGGATTGCTCATGGCAGGCGAGACAAAAAGCAGCAGACGTAGAAGTAGCAAGGCACGAAGCAAGACACACTCCCGATCAAGCTCCCCCTCAAGCGGCTTGCGCTCAACCAAGAAAGTGGTGGAGGGAGCAGCCTCTACCGCTTCTCCTACTTCGCCAGGCAGATCCACCAAACTAATCGAGGTGGAAGCCATCGAGACTTCTGAACGGCTGAAGCACGTTGTTATGTCGGTAGCAGTTGGTGGCGACGAGCGACGGAGACGATGGCAAGAAGTGGGGCGTCGGGTTCTTTCGCGTTCGAAGACGATGAGCGGTCCGAATTTTACTTTGACAAGTAAGCGTGATTTGGAGTTTATGGCGGAACTGTACGATCACTACTTCTTCGCCGGTCAATGCCTGAAGTTAGCGAGGCATCACGGGATGCAGTTTCGCTGGTCCAAACGAATGACCAGCGCCGGCGGTAAAACAGTTCGCATGACATACCAAGATCAGAAGACTCAGAAGCAATCGATTCGTTATGAAATCGTGCTCTCTGCGACGCTGCTCTTTCAGACCTTTTCCGATTTGAAACGACCCATTCGAGTGACAGGAAGCCTTTGCAAGAATCGCTTGCAAGCCATGCAACGCATCCTGGAGCATGAATTGATTCACTTGGTCGAAATGCTAGTCTGGCAGGATAGTTGCTGTGCGGCGCCGCGTTTTCAGACAATTGCGAACCGTTTGTTTGCTCACACCGAGCACACGCACGACTTGATCACTCAGAGGGAGCGAGCGGCACAGAAGTTCAATGTACGAGTGGGGAGTCGCGTTGCCTTTCAGCATCAGGGGGCGACTTATCGAGGGCTGGTCAATCGCATCACGCGTCGTGCGACGGTACTTGTATCGGACCCTGGAGGACAACTCTACGATGATGGCCAACGCTATCGCAAGTACTATGTTCCGGTGAGCCACTTGCGGCCAGCAATAGGTGCCTAGCTATCTGGGCTAGTCGGGCTACAATCGACCCCTTCATTTCGCGACCACGTTGGTCCCCGCTTCTTGCCGCCGATTGTTCTGCAAAAAGGAAGTCTAAGTGCCCTTCGCCGAGCTTGGTCCTATCTCCGTCCATTTTCCTGAACGGCGCGAGACCAACGAAGATTTGCAAAAGGAGTTCCCGAACTGGGACATGCCTTTGATTGAACAGAAAACAGGCATCAAGTCACGCTATGTCGCGGCAGACGGGGAGACTGCTGCCGATTTGGCCGTGCAAGCCTCGGAGAAGTTATTCGCTGAGCACAAGGTCGATCGAGACAGCATTGATTTCGTGCTTCTATGCACCCAAACTCCAGACTATCCGCTGCCCACCACAGCCTGTTTGATTCAAGATCGATTGGGGCTGAAGCACACTTGCGGAGCACTCGATTTTAACCTCGGTTGCTCAGGTTTCGTCTATGGCATGGCCGTTGCCGAAGGGCTGATTCGTTGTGGTGCTGCAAAACGCATCTTGTTGCTCACCGCCGAAACTTACTCCAAGTACATTGACGCAGACGATCGTAGCTTGCGAACCATTTTTGGAGACGCTGCAGCTGCAACACTGGTGCAAGCAAGCGAGCGGGAAGGCGTGTCCGCATTTAGCTTTGGCACCGATGGTAGTGGGGCGGATACACTCATGGTGGCCGACGGCGGTGCTCGATGCGGTGATGACGTTTTGAAGCCTCGGCATCGCAAGCGTTGGAAGAGCCGTTTGTACATGGATGGTCCAAGCTTGATCAACTTTACAGTTGGTGCCATTCCAGGTCTGATTGAAGATGTTCTTGGCAAGGCAGGTGTGGCAGCCGAACAAGTCAATTATTATTTGCTACATCAAGCAACGAGGAAAATGCTTGAGCAATTGCAGGATCGTCTGGGCACCGGAGAACAAAAATTACCGATCCGCTTAGAGGAGTATGGCAATACTGTTTCGTGTACTTTGCCGATTCTCATCTCGGAAATGAGAAACGATGGTAAGATTAAGCCTGGCACCAAGTCTCTTTTGATTGGATTTGGAGTAGGCTGGTCCTGGGCTGGTTGCATGTGGATGGAAACTTGGAGCAGCTGATAGCTTACCCAAATAGGCGGATATGCATTTGGGTGATTCGGTAGGGTTGCATTCCTCATCAGTAGTAGGTGATAAATGGATAGTACTCAAGGCTTTGCTTTGGTCGCAGCGCCGCACCTTTCCGACCCGAACTTTATGCGAACCGTCGTCTACATCCTGCGGCACGATGAAGAAGGTGCATTGGGACTGATTCTGAATAGACCGACGAAGGTCTGTGTGAATGAGCTTCTTAGCCAGCTCGGTGAAGAATCTTGCTGCAACGAAGAACCTGTGTTTTATGGTGGTCCTTGTGATGGCCCGCTGGTGATGCTGCAGTCGGTACAAGTAGACGATCACATTGTGATCGCAGTTGCTTCGGACCAAGAGCAGATCTTGGCGCACTGCGAACATGGCTCCTCAGACGTAAAGTTTCGGCTATTCGATGGCTATGCCGGCTGGGGCGCTGAGCAGCTGGAGAGCGAGCTGAACGCCGGTGACTGGATGTTGTGGGACGTGCAGCCGAATGACGTCTTTTCGGGTGCTGAGGAACTTTGGGGACAAGCAGTCCAAAGCATCGGAAGGGAAGTCCTGGCGCGCACGATCGACCCAGCACGAATTCCAGAAGACCCTGCTTACAACTAACGGACGGGTGCCATGCGAACGATCGCAATTGGCGATATCCATGGGTGCTCCAAAGCCTTGGTGGGATTGCTTGACGAGATAGCTCCCACGTCGTCTGACCAGTTAGTCTTCCTGGGAGACTATGTTGATCGCGGCCCTGATTCCAAAGGCGTGTTGCGTACTTTGATCGAGTTGCAACAGCATTGCAGCCCTGTGTTTTTGCTTGGCAACCATGAAATTATGCTCCGCGGCGCACTTCGCGGGCTCGATCCACAACTGTGGTTACAGATTGGTGGCCAACAGACACTCACTAGCTTCGGTGGGCGTTTGGAAAATGTTGGCGCGAAAGAGATTGCGTTTTTGGCCCGCTGCAAGTCGTATCATGAGACTGAGAACCAAATCTTTGTGCACGCAAACTTTCTGCCAGACCTAGCTTTGGAGGATCAGCCCGAATTCAATCTCTATTGGGAGCATCTTTCGGAGAGAGTCCCATTGCCGCATTTTTCGGGCAAGCACGTTTACCTGGGGCACTCTCCACAGCCCTTCGGGCGGATCGGTCAATTCGGGCACTTCACCTGCTTGGATACTGCCTGCGTTGGAGGATTCTGGCTGACAGGGATGGACGTAGACACGGGGGAGGTCTGGCAAGTCTCCAAGGAAGGCCATCCTCGGGAAAACTGGAAGCAGATAAAGCGGCTCTGGAGATACATTAAATCTTGGTCTTGAGTCCCCGATCCCAAGATCCTGACACGTTTTGAAGGCCTTCTAGGTCCACGAGAATACGTAACCGGTGTAATCCTTCAAGTTATTATGGACAGCCTAGGACTTCGCTGGCTTTTGTCCCACTCCGCTTTTTCAGCAACCGATACCAACTCCGTTCCTGCGCTCGTGCGCTGAATGCCATATCGCGAGGCGACCGCCCCTACGATGGAGCCTAAACGTAATACTGAACGTTTGCACAGTACTCCGTTGGTTTGTCCTTGCCAGCTTTTGTGTATCTGGGGAAAGTAAACGACTCTGAGAAAGTCAGGGCTTGGCCCTGATTGGACCCGGAGTTCGGTGTCAAGAAACTAGGCAAACAATGGACCAGGCAATAGCTACTTCTGCCATGCCCCAAGCGATGGCGGAATCGGAACTCGTTCGGTTGATGGGCGACTACATTCCACCTCGCACGGATCTGGTTGCCATCCTGCAGTACTGGGCCCAAAAGACCCCCGACCGCGTCGCCTTCTACTTCACCGACGGTGAGGACGGCAAAGACGACCTTCGAGTCACCTTTCAAGAGCTGGATGCACAGGCTCGCAATCTCGCTGGTTATCTTCAGAATGCGGGGGTGACTAAGGGCGAGCGAGTCCTGCTGATCTATCCACCGGTTCTGGACTTCGTCGCTGGATTCTTCGGCTGCTTGTACGCCGGCGCGACCGCCGTACCGGCATTCCCCCCGCGGCGCAATCGCAAAGGGCAGCGGATTCACGGTATCGCCAGGGATTGCCAAGCGAACGTGGCACTGACCACGCAGACTGTCCGCCAGCAAATCGAAGGTGATGCAAACTGGGTTGAGTGGGAATCCGTCTCGATTATCGCTTCAGACTCCATGGCTAAGGACTACACCAGTTCCTGGACGCCGCCCAATCTGAATTCGGACGACCTTGCCGTTTTGCAGTACACTTCTGGTTCCACCGGGAACCCAAAGGGTGTGATGCTTTCTCACGGCAACTTGATTCGCAATGCCGAGTTGATCATGTACTCCTTCGAGCATGCCCGCACAGCGGTCGGAGTGAGTTGGCTTCCGACGTATCACGACATGGGGCTGATTGGTGGAATCGTAGAGCCCATCTGGAGCGGTTGCTCGATGGTGCTTATGAGCCCAATGGCGTTCTTACAGAAGCCGATTCGCTGGTTAAACACAATCGCACGTTATGGCGGAACCACTAGTGGCGGCCCCAACTTTGCCTACCAGCTTTGCGTGGATAAAATCACCGACGAAGAACTCGAAGGCATAGATCTCAGCACTTGGAAGACGGCTTTCAATGGTGCCGAACCAGTTCGAGCAAGCACGCTTCATGAGTTCACCGAGCGATTTTCCAAGTACGGTTTTCCGGAGAATTCCTTCCTGCCTTGCTATGGCATGGCAGAGACGACATTGATTGTTACCGGAGGTCCAGCCACCGATCCACCGGTCATACGCACCTTTAACAGCCAGGCCTTGGACAAGAAACAAGTCCAACCCTGCGAGGTGGACGATGAGTACGCTCGCGAGTTGGTTGGTAGTGGAGCTGTATTGCCAGGTGAATCGGTATTCATTGTCGATCCCGAAACGCACGCCAAGCTCCCGCCGGACGCCATTGGCGAGATCTGGGTTAATAGCCCAAGCGTCGGACACGGCTATTGGGAACGAGACGAAATCACCAAGGAGGTTTTCCTTGCCGAGACCGCCGACGGCGAAGGCCCGTTCCTGAGAACAGGGGACTTGGGCTTCATCTACGAGGAACAGATGTTCGTTGCTGGTCGCCTGAAGGACATGATCATTGTCCGCGGCGTCAACAAGTATCCGCAAGACATTGAAGAGACCACTGAGCAGGCCGACGATGTGATGACGAGCGGCGTGGCGGCAGCCTTTGCTCATGAAGTCAATGGTCGCGAACAGCTAATCATCACGGCCGAAGTCCGCAATCGAGGCGAGGGCGCCGACTGGGAAGAAGTGATCAAAACGATTCGTCGAGAAGTATCGGGCGCACACGAAATCCTGCCGGACGCGATCGTCCTGGTGCGTTTCGGAACCTTGCCCCGAACGTCGAGCGGTAAGATCCAGCGTCACGCCTGCCGTGACTTGTTTGAGCGCGGTTCGCTCAAAGTCGTCGCGGAGTGGAAGGCATGGGAAATCGACTTGCCAGAGGCCGAGCCAATGATTGCGGCTTCGTCGATGGATACAGGTGGCAGTAACGGTCATGTTCGCATCGACAAGTCCGCGCCAGACCACGAAATAGTTGACATTGTGATGGACGCCATCAAGGCAGTTGCTCGCGAACGTGCCAAGCAACTGGATCTCGACACCAACATTGTGTTGGACTTGGGCTTGGATAGCTTGGAGCGGATGCAAATCGCTCATTCGCTGGAGCAGACTTTTGATGGTCGCTTCCCGGAGCATGTGCTGCAAGACATCGAGACCGTATGGGAAGTCGCGACGGCAATCGAAAAGCACATGGGCAAGAAGCGTGTGCGTCGCGATCTTGTACCAACGGAAACAGGCCTCA
>PKCQ01000592.1 GCA_002862265.1 Planctomycetaceae bacterium
CAGATCGAATTCAGCAAAGAACTTGGTGAAATCGAAGCCGAGAACACAGCTTATTTAGACTCCCTCGAAGCAGGTCAAACCAAGGGCGGCACACGCATGGGCCTGAGAATTGAGCCCAAGAGTGTGGAAGTTGTGGTGGTCGTCCGCAATGCTGAAACCGGCGAAGCCATCCAAGCCGGCAAGTGCAAGGTCAAGCGTCCGGAAGACAAAAGCTTCGCGAGCTCTACCTCAGAACCAAGCAATTTTGTGGAGGCATCGGAATGAGCCAAGGAACCGCACATCCGCTCAGTGAAGCCATCGAAGGGGTGGTACGAAACGCTTCCAATCAGATAGAAGCTTTTGATAAGAGCCGACTGGTGCACAATCAAATTCCAGTTGCGCTCAAAGTCATGTTGGCCGTGCCCATTTTAGCGGTCCTCGCGCAGGCCATGCGTTGGTATTTGGGCTTCGCCTCTTCTCCGATCATTCCCTGGAGTGGCTGGGCAATTCTGACGCTTCTCCTGCCTGTCGGCTGGATTGCCGCCCGAGCGCTTTCAAGCCAGTTCCACGTCGATCGCCTGCGCGCCATTCGAGTAGCAGATAAGCAGCTCAGCTCAAGTGGCCGGCTTGAAACGGCAGATGACTTTTTGCACCAGTCCGAGCAAGATGGGTTTATGCAGGCGGCCATCGAAGACGCGGAGCAGTGGGCAGCGAAGGGGCAAGCACTAGACCTCACAGATTCGCCCAAGCAAAAATCAGGCTCACTCTGGTGGCCTGTTCCCGTGGCCGTATTGATCCTGCTTGTCTCCTTTGGCTTGATGCAGCTCGAACGAAGTTTCGCCGCGGGTTCGCCAGATTTGGCTGAGGGACCGGGAGGCGCCACCACTGCTACGATGGAGGCCACTCCACCACAGAAACGTGGCAAGACGGAGCCGGAACCAACGGAGGAACCCGAACAACCACCTGCCACAAAGCCGGATGACCGCAGCGATAAGGCCGTCAATCGTCAAGGCTCAGCGGGATCTTCGATTCCTGACACAGCCGAAGAATCCTCAGGCAAGCTGAGTGAAGGCGAAACGCGAGAGAGTCAGCAATCAGCAAATCCGTCCAACGCAAAGGGCTCACCCTCAGCCTCTGGCCAGCCATCGAAGGCGGGCGACGAAAAGAAACGCAAGAAGAAGACTCCCAAGAAAACGGAAAGCAAAGAACGGGAAAAAAAAGAACGCAAGCAGGAGGAGAAGCCTTCTGGTGCCACCGCTGGACAAGGTTCATCGAAGGGCTCAGACAACAACGCAGCTCCTAGTGACTGGGCCAGCACCAGTCAGTCTGCTACGCCCGATGACGAAGATCTCGACGAAGAAGATGAAGTAGACGACGAGGAAGAAGAGCAAGAGTCACGCGGCGGAGTTCAGCCGAACATGCGTGACCGTCGCACTCCCGTCAATCGCGACCTTCAGATCGGCTTTGGCAACAACCGCCCCAATCCTGACGCGAACGGTCGCGGCGGCCCCGGCGGACAGAAGAAGTCGCGGGGCGTGGCCTCACTGGTCCTCGGCGTTCCGATTCCTGACAGAGTCAACGGTCAGCCAAACAAAGGACGCATTCGAATCACGCAACAACGCATTACCCCGGAAACCGAGATCAGCGATCCAACAACCGTCTCTGAGCGTCCGGCAAAAGAGAATGCAGTTGGACAACTACACCACCCTGAATTTACGCCTTGGCTGCACGACTACGTTCGTCGTTTCTTCTTACAACAGCGTGCCAAGTATCCTTTAAACCGAAACACCGATCCTTCCGGGTCGAGCGCCTCTTCGGACGCTTCGGCCGGCATCAACGAAAGCACTTTACCAGCATCATGAGTTCTACTTTGACCGTTGAAAATTCCGATCAGGCGCGGGAGGCTGCCGAAGAGTTTAAGAAAGTTCACACTGCGATTCGCACCGAAGTTGCCAAGGTGATGGTCGGCCAAGATGCCGTTGTCGAAGGCGTACTTGCCGCGTTATTCTCGGCTGGCCATGTGCTGCTCGAAGGGGTTCCCGGCCTTGGCAAGACTTTGCTCGTCAGCTCGATCAGTAAGGTCATCGACCTGAGCTTCAGTCGAATCCAGTTCACGCCCGACATGATGCCCGCTGACATTCGAGGAACCAATGTTCTGAGCGAGAACGAAAGCGGCGGAACCAAGCTCGAATTCCAAGCCGGTCCATTGGTCGCCAACTTGGTTCTGGCGGACGAAATCAATCGTGCCACGCCACGGACTCAAGCCGCATTGCTGGAGTCGATGCAGGAGAAGCAGATTTCTGTGGGAAATCGCACAATCAAGCTCGAAGAGCCATTCTGCGTCATGGCGACTCAGAACCCGGTCGAGCAAGAAGGAACCTATCCGCTGCCTGAAGCCCAGCTCGACCGTTTCCTGTTCAAGTTAGTTGTGGGTTACCCGACCGAAGAAGATTATCGCACGATTCTTCGCCGTACGACCGCGAACGAACAGATCGAACTCAAGCCAGTTTCCGATGCTGCAACAGTTGTTCAAATGCGTCAAGTCGTTCGCGCGGTCCCTCTGCCAGAGCATGTCGAGACGTCAGCGATCCAAATGGTCATGGGCACGCAACCTGGTACAGATTACGCAGGCAAATTGGTCAACGAAGTCGTCGCCCTCGGTGCTTCGCCGCGGGGTGTCCAGTCGCTGATTCTAGCAGGCAAAGTTCGAGCCTTGCTCGAAGGTCGTTTCGCAGTCGCGGTCGAAGACCTGAAGGCAGTGGCGGCAGACGTATTGCGTCACCGCGTGTTGATCAACTTCCAAGGTATGTCCGACGGAATTACCACGGAAGACATCGTAGCCGAGGTTTTGAAGTAAGAATTACGTTCATCCCTCACCGATGTAATACAACGATCTAGGTTCTTGCTGAATGAACGACCCATTTGACTTACTGAACCCGCGTTTTCTTGAGAAAGCACGAGCTCTTCGCATCGTGGCAAGGCGCGTTGCCCCGGCTGGCCGCTGGGCCGAGCATCGCTCACGCGAGCGCGGCCAAGGCATGGAATTTCGCGACTATCGTCCTTACTCCGAAGGCGACGAGCTCAAGTCGATTGACTGGAATGTCTATCGTAGGCTTGGGCGGTTGGTTGTCCGCCTATTCGAGGAGATGGAAGATCTGCCGATCTACTTGTTGCCCGACCTTTCGCAGAGCATGTGGCAAGAAGATCCTCCGCGGGCAGTCACAGCAATGAAAGTCTGTGTTGCATTAGCTTCGATTGGACTCGATCAACACGATCGCGTTGGCCTGTTTCCCTTTGGTGAAGAACTGGAAAGCACCTTGCGTCCAACGTCTGGCCGAGGTCGACTCAGCCTGATTGCTCAAGCGCTAACCCGGAGCGGTGAAGCTGCCAAAGTGCGTTCCAGCGGCACAGATCTTGGCGGTGCTATGGCCCGCTTTCGAGGATTCGGCTTGCGGGAAGGCCTCTTGGCAATCGTTTCTGACTTCTTCGATCCGCATGGCATCGAATCGATGATGACGGAACTGAAACGGACTCGGCATCGCCCCCTGCTCATCGCCATCGGTCGCCCAGAAGATCGCTTACCGCAGCTGGCGGGTGACGTCCGTGTCCGCGACTGCGAGACAGGTGATGTCCGAGATGTGTCCGTCAGCCCAGAGGTCCTCCGCAGCTATACCGAAGCCTATGACGCACACTTTGATCGCCTCCTTGATTTCGCGACCAGCCGTCGCGGCGGATTCCTGACACTCGACAATGGTGCAGATGTGATGCAGCAAATGGCAAGCATGTTCGAAGGCGGGAGGTATGTCGCATGACATTTGGCCTCCTATCCGGCTTTGGAGTGCTTCTTGGTGTTCTCACCCTGGCGGTTGGCCTTTGGCTACTGCAGCGACTGCGAGTTCGGCATCAGGAAGTTCAGGTCCTGACGACTCTGTTTTGGCAAGCCGCCATCAAGGAAACGAGAGCACGAGTTTTTGTCAAGCGTTTCAGACACTTGCCAGCTTGGTTGCTGCTAGTCGCAATTGCTTCACTCCTGTGGATGCTACTTTCACGGCCACAGACGCAATCTTCCGACGGCACGCAGCACGTCGTGCTGTTGCACTGGTATGATTCTGATGAAGCTGCTCGTAGCAAAGCTCTGCAGTTGGGTTTAAAACGAGCCGCGACGCTGCCAACCAATTCACGCGAGATCATCGCCGCCAGCGACCAACTGCACACTTTGGTTGCGGCTGGCGAAGAACTCGAGATCGCCGAGATTCGCGACGAAGCGAGCTTCGAACTTGGCTCAACAGACTTGCACTGGGCCCTAAATAGCCTTGCTTCTCGCAGTAGTGCAGATCAACCGGTCCACATCCACCTGGTGGCCGGCACCGAGCTGGAGTCAGATTACGTCCAAGCATTGCCAGAGCACGTCGAGCTTTTTCGAGTGGAAGATATTGCAGCGAACGAAGACATCCAGTTGCAAACCTTAGGCTACTCGAGTTCACTTGAAGGCCCCTGGAACACGGTTGATGTGCAGTTCGGATTTGATCCATCCGCGAAGCTCGATGCGTCCTCGATCTCCCTGAAACTCAACGATCAGCCACTGCGCCAAGTCGCCGCGTTGCTCTCCGAGAATCAGTTTGGAGTTCCTGAGATTCCAGCCGTCGGCGGAGTTCTGCAGGTTCAATACCGTGAAGAAGTACTCGGCTCATTGAGTTTGCCGGACCGCAAACGAATCGGTGTCGAACTGGCAGAAGGCGTCCCCGAGATTTTGCGTGACCTGATCGAAATTGACGAGGCAGTTGAAGTCATCTCCAGCGGCGGCGATGTGAAAGTTGGCTTTGACGCATCCAGCGACCTTCAGCTGACAACTCAAGACTCTGCTGCCTTCGTCGTGGCCGCTGACTCTGAAGATCCTCAAGCCGCTCTCTCCACGATCATCGACGAACTTGCCTTGACGCAGGTCGATGCAACATCGCTGGCCGAGCAGAGTGGGCAAATTGTGGATGTGCAGGTTACGGCATCCGACAGACGACAGATCGCAGTTTGGCAGAGCCTATTCGGTAGTGGCTTCGACTTTGTAGGCTCACGTGCCTGTCCGATTTTTGTCGCGCGCTCGATTCGCTGGTTAGCCAATCGTCCTGAAGAGATTCAGTGGGCAGGGCAGGGCGAACGAATTAAGCCAGACATCTTCGTGCGGGCTTTGATCGAGAACAGCACCCTAGCAGGACAGGAGTTCAAAACATCGCGGCTGTCCCGCCCGATCCAAGAAGCTCAAGATCTGACAGTTTCACCTGAGCCTACTTTCCTTTATTGGCTTACTCCCTATACCTGGTTTGGAATCTTGGTTTCAGCACTTCTAGCTACAGAATGGATCCTCTTTCAACGAGGAAAGATCCCATGATGTTTTCTTCACCGATGTGGTTCCTGCTAGCGCTGTTCGCCCTCTTGCCTTGGATTGGACCTTTCGCTGGCAAGGACCGAGTGCAAAACAGTTTGCGATCGTTTGCCTTCTTGGTGCTTGCTTTTGCGTTGGCCTCACCGCACTTTGCTGTCAATGAAACTAGATCTAATCAAGTCTGGATTGTTGACCACAGCGAGAGTGTTGCGGAGAGCGAATTGCAAACCGCCGCTGAAAATTTGGGGACGCTTGCAAGTTCCGAAAAGCAACACTTGGTAGTGATCGGTGAAAAATCGCAGCAGGAGCTGTCCGAAGAGTTTCCTCAGTTCGATACCGTGACTGCGATTTCAGATTCAGAAGTCGCAGGCTCTTCTCCGCTTTCCAGTGCGATGGCCCGTGCTCAACAGTTGATCCCAGCAGGACAAACAGGAAGCGTTTCTATCCTCACCGACGGGCTGGCTACCCGTGAAGACGATGCGCGGGCAGTGAGCTCGTTGCGTAACCGTGAGATCCCAATTCACTGGATCGAGGTCTCAACGGCTGACCGTCCGTCGATGCCACTGTCTGTGAGTATTCCTTCGCCCCTTCGCAAAGGAAGTTCGTCACAGGTATTGGTGCGTGTGCACCCTGGTCCATCGCCAACGGGCACCGTCACGATGCGTGTTCAAGACCAAGTACTCGCCAGGGCCACTTATGCACTCGCTGCAGGCAAAACTGTCGCGACGGCCCGCCTAGAATTTGAACCACCTCAAGCGGGTTTTCTCGAAGCAGAATTTCAAGTCAACGACAAATATGACACCTCGCTGAAACAGAGTCTTCCAGTACTCCAACCGCACCGGGTACTTTACTTTGGCAAGGCAAACGCAGATGGGGCGGACAAGCTAGGTGAAATGCTTGGCTCTGGATTTGAAGTCGTAGCTGGCGATCCGCAAGACACCGCGGCTGCTCAACAGGCACTCGAATCTGCGGACTTGGTCATGCTCGATGACTTGCCAGCAGCAGAGCTCGCCAAAGAAGTCGAAGAACGATTGGTTCAATCCGTCACCGCAGATGGACTTGGGCTCGTCATGGCGGGTGGGCGAGCTTCCTTCGGGGCTGGTGGCTGGCACAAACGGCCTGTTGAGGAGCTACTGCCAGTCGAGTTTGTTCAGAAGGAAGAAAAACGAGATCCCTCGACTTCGCTCGTCATCGTGATCGACACGTCGGGATCGATGACTGGCGTCCGGGTTCAGCTCGCCAAGGAAGTTTCGCGACTTGCAATGAAGCGACTGTTGCCTCACGACAAAGTCGGCATTGTCGAGTTTCACGGGGCAAAGCGATGGGCCGCACCTTTACAGCCAGCCTCCAACGCAATTGAACTACAACGAGCCTTGAATCGGATGGACGCAGGCGGCGGTACCGTCATCTTGCCTGCCCTCGAAGAAGCATTTTATGGATTGCAGAACGTGGACACACGTTACAAGCATGTGTTAGTCCTTACCGACGGCGGCGTGGAATCCGGTGACTTCGAGTCTTTGATGCGGCGTATGGCTGGCGAGGGAATCAACGTCTCGACGGTGCTTGCAGGTGGCGGCTATCACAGCGAGTTCTTGGTTAACATTGCCAACTGGGGTAAAGGGCGATTCTACAACGTACCGAACCGCTTCAATCTGCCAGAGATTCTGCTAAAGCAACCTTCCACGACCAAGCTACCTGCCTATCGGCCTGGCGTGCACATGGTGCAAGCTCGTGGTGGTAGCGGCTGGTGGGGCGACGTCGACTTGACCACTATTCGAGAGCTAGCAGGCTATGTCGAAGGCAAAGCCAGAATCGGTGCGGAGGTGCTGCTGGAAACAAGCAAAGAGAAGCACCCCTTATTGAGCACTTGGCGTTACGGCCTTGGTCGAGTCACTACGCTCAACACAGAACCGCTCGGAGAAGGCACCAAACCTTGGCAGGATTGGTCGGACTACGGGCAAGCGATGGCTCGGATTCTAGAGCGTTCCGCAGCCGACGCTTGCGAGCCATTTCGATACTCCGTCCAAGCTGACGGGGGCGAGATTGTCATTCACGCTCAGCGACAACAGCCGCGAGTGCCAGCAAGTTCCGGGAACCTAGTTTCAGCCCGCCCACTTGCTCGCATTCTTTCCCAAGATGCTGAAGCCGGCGCTGAACCCAAGCCCTTGAATTTCTTGGCTCGCAGCCCCGATCATTTCCTGTGTCGTCTGCCCGCGCCGAAACTTGGCGAACACTTGAAGATGCAGACTTCTGCAAGCAACACGCCGCAGCGTTGGCAGCCCTTGGTTGCCTTGAGTCCGATTGTTGGAGAAAACCGCGTCGATCCACAATCTGCAAAGGAGTTTGGCAAGATGATCGAGAGTGCCGGAGGCAACCGTTTTGCGGTCGGCGATGACTGGACAAATACTGACACACCCGCTCCACGTGGCAAGACGCTGTTCTCGCCCGCATCGATCCTATGCGGGCTCACGCTTCTTCTGTTCCTTGCAGAACTCGTCTGGCGAAGAATCCCACGCCAGACATTCACATCGAGTAACGCACCGCAAGCTTCCTCCCGCGGTACGAATCGAGCCGTCGCCGCTGCACTTCTTTTTGCGGTATTACTGGGAATTGTTGCTAGTGCACAGAAGGCAAACGCACAGCCGATTCGCGCAATGTCCACCGAGGTTCGCGACGCTATTCAGGCGATGGCTGCAGCGTCCGATCAAGCTGGTTTGTCGCAGGCTCAAATTGCCAAGCTCTTTGATCAAGCGGTCATTTCAGACGGAACCGTCCAGCCCACTCTGGATTGGCTGTCGCGGCAACGTGGCGATTTTTCGGATCCGAAACAACAGACGCTCGGCGAATTGGAAATACACATTGCATCGCGATTCGGCGATCTCGCCCGCGCATCGCTCGTACTCAACTTATTGCTCGAGCAAGAATCCGTTCGCGAGACGCGGTTAGATCTGCTGGTTTGGCAAGCCAAGTTAGAAGACGCACTCGGCAATGCGGAGAAAGCTCGTAAGCTCTACGAAGGATTGACCAAATTGGACTTACCTGACGAAATGCAGCAGGCGGTTCGTCTTCGCTTGTCTCTGATCGATCTAATTGGCGGACCTGCCACTCCCGGAACTCGTCCAAGCAACAACGCCAAGCCACTGATCGAACTGGCCGAGAAGTCGGAGGACATCGACTTTCGTAATCGGGCAGCTAATGTACTGGCCGTGCAGAACAAACATGCCGACGCCATCAAGCTCTTTACGATCCGCGGAACCGGAACTCAGCGATTCCGCAGTGCTTCGCGAGTCGCCGAATGGGCCATACGCGCCAACAACCGCGAGAAAGCAATTGATTCTGCTTGGGACGCGGTCGATTCGTCTCAGCTGAAACGTGACCGCAACTACGCTTTAACGCTTTTGGTCGAATCATACCGGATGAAGGAAAAGAAAAAGGGCCTGGAAGTTCTTGTCGGCAAGTTCAAAGAACGTGAAACCGCAGAGGACAAGTCTGGCATGTCAGTCGAGATGCGCAACGTCTGGATCAGTCTCCTTCGAGAATTGGGCAAGTTTGATGAAGCGATTGCTTTGTTCAAAGAGTCCGCCAATGGAGAGACGGGTTTTACCGTCGAGATGCGACGCGAGCTGCTTGAGATGGAAGGCGAAGCGGGCTACGAAGACCGCATGCTTGAGTCTTATCGAGAACTTATTCGCCGCGAACCCGACGAGTTGATCTGGCGTTCTGGTTTAACACTAACTCTACTCGAGAAGGGTAAAGAGGAAGAGGCGGAAGCACTCTGGAAAGACTTCATCCAGGAAACGGATCGCGGCCCTCTTCTGCTTGCATCGGCTCAATCCCTGGGCGAGTTTGGATTGGACGAGCTTTGTCTGCAGACCATCGAGCGAATGGTTTCAATGAAGCTGATGCACGGCCAAGCACTTCTGTACTGGGCCGATCTGCAGGCTCGTCGCGGCGAAGTAGAGCTTGCTGAAGAAACGTTGAACCGGGTCCAGAAACTAGAGTCAATCGGCGACGACGTACTCGCTGAGTTGGCCAGTGCTTATGAACGACTGGGACGACAAGACAAAGCAATCGAAGTCAATGAAGCGATCCGCGCCAGCCGTGAAACGGTCGCGGAAGACCTCGAAATGCGACTTGCTTGGCTTTACAGCGAAGTTGGCGATGAAGAGAAAGCTCTGGAACAATGGCTTGACTTGTGGAGAAAAATCACTTCCATCCCGCGACGACGATACGTGGAAGATCGTCTCATGACCGTCGCAAGCCGTCTCGGGACGCTGGCCGACATTGCCATTGACTTGGAAGAAAAACTGGCCGAAGGCACGGCCGACGATCGTGAAGCAGGCTTGCTAATTCGAATCTATAGTCGCGTGAATGACTCCATTGCTGCGACTGAGATCTCCGAAGAATACATGTCCCAGAGCGGTAAGAATCAGGTCGAGCGTCTGCAGGAGAAGGGACGTATCTATCAGATCTGCAATGATTACTGGAACTACGAACAGGTCATCGAGCAGCTGATTGAAGTCGACCCAGAGGGTAAAACCGAATATTTACGGCAGCTTGCATTAAGTATGCTCGAGCGTGGCGAAGCGCAAGAAGCACGTGATGTCTTGATGACGTTGCGAACGGCGGACGACGGAAAGGATTCGATCGGCGGCGAGTTTGAGGCTGGCGTTCTGTCTCTTGTCGGCATGAACAAGGAAGCTGCACAGGCATACCGCAAAGGCATCGCGACCTATCCTGATCGAATCGAATCGTACCTCTTGCTTGCCAATCTTCTCAAGGATATGGGGCTGACCGATCGTGCGGTGGGTATGTTCCAGTATTTGGCGGAAAACGCGGAACGCGACGATTTGTTCACCATCGCCATCGACGGCATCCTCAACATGCAAGCTCGTGGTCCCACGATGCAGTGGGCACGACGCATCACCTTGGAACGCTTAGCAGGACGCGAGGACAAGAACTATTTGTATCAACTGCTGGCGGACCTTTCCTTCGAAGTGAATGACAAGGCAGGGCAGATCCGAGCGATGGAAAACTCGCTGGCCGTCTCCGGCACGCGACGTCTTTCCGTCCTGCGTGAATGCATGGAGCTATCTTCTCGGATTCGCGGCGGTGTCTATTACTCGAGTTCTTCGCGTGGACCAACAAACAAAGGGAATACCCAGTTTTTTGCCTTCGGTAGACGACTTATTGGACTGGGCGAGTTGATGCCGCCGCAGGTCTTCTTGGACTTAGGACAAGCATTCCTTGACGACGGTGATGCTCAAAGCGCCGAAAGGACATTTGGCATGGCTCGCAACTTGGCCGACCCGCGTGGATATCAGCGTGAAGTTGCGATGATCTTTGAGAAAGCTGGCAAAACAGCTGAATCGCTGGAACGGAACGATAAGTTGCTGCGTACTAGTCCATCCGACGTCGCCCTGATCGCTCGAGTTGCCAAACTCAACGAACAAGAGAGCAAAGACGAAGCTGCGTTTCGGTTTTATCAGCGAGGCCTTGAATTGCTGCTCGCTCAGACTCCGATGACAACGCAGGAAGACTCAAGCAATAAACAAGTCAGCTTCTGGAGTAGCAATCGCGACGCGTACCAGACTTACTCGCAGCAGTTGCTGCAAGGTCTTCTAGTGACCGTGCCCGAAGACAAAATTGAAGACCTACTCGATCGTCAGCAGAAGCAGATCGAAGAGAGTTTCGCCAACCTCGATCGCCTAGCAGAAAACGGACGACACGCGACAGCGCTTTCTGATTCGCCACGCATCGAAAAGCAAGCTGAGCTATCCCGCAAGATGTGTATCGCTTTCGGGCGAATCGATCGCCTAGAAACCATCGACCACATGCTGGTGAAACGCTTCGTCGAAGACAAAAACCTGCTTATCACCTTTGCCCGCGAACGAATATCCAGCGGCCGCTACGATAGCGTTGAACGCAGCTTGAAAGCTCTTGACCCTTCCGAAGCACAGCAAAAGCAACTGCTACAGATGCTTGGAAAGGCTCCAGTAGCTGAATCGGAAACATCAAAACTTAACGCCACCCAGATGTGGAAGCGATTAATCCCGGCGTGGATGAAGGACGACCGCAGCGAGGCACTTAAGATTCTACGTCGTGTGGATCAGAACCAAGCGAGATCGCCAGGCGGATACGTGAGCTATGTCATCATCAATGGAGTAGCGGTTCCCAAATCCACTGGCAGTGCAAGCGATGTCACTGCTTGGATGCGACTCGCGAAGATTCTTGGTGACGAAGGTTTGGCACTTCAGTTCGCGCGTAGCACGATGGGCAAGTCGGATGGACCTTATGCTGGCCCCCAATTCCGTCAGCAGTTAGTTTCCTTTAAGGAGATCCTACCGGCTACGGCTTACGGTGATTTGATTCGTTACATCGCCAATGCGATTAAGGAAAACAAGCAGCGAACGGCAGACTACTTGTGGCTGATCACAAAAGAGAAAGAACATCTGGCAGGGCAGATTCCGAGCGACGATGAGCTGCTGGAAATCATCGAAGGAGCCAACCTCCAAATCAACTATTACTTCCCTTTCTCCATGGCCTTGGAAGTGTTCCCCGAGTCGATTCGAAACGAAGCACTTTCAACCGTGCTGAGTTCGATTGTCGACAAATATCGTCCGCGTGAGTTGATCACCGTTCCGTTTACGTCGGAACAGGCCATTGCTCCTGATACTGCAGACGCTGTGCTCGAATGGCTGGAGAGCGGCATTGCGCCAGCGATGCAGGACGACTATTTACGATACTGCACCTATAACTTGCCCAGAGCTGGCACTGCGGTTCGCAATCTGGCTAATGTCGAGTTCGCTCTAAAGGCGCTCGACTTGCTCCTTTCGGACCGCGTACGAAAGAAAGAAAAGGATGTGCCTCGCATCGCCAGCTACATAAAAGCCGTTGTCTTGCAGCAAGCTGGTCGCACGGAGGAAGCACTTGAAATTGTGCTGGAGGATTACGATCCAAACGAAAAGCTAACGGACTATTACACGCGCAATTCGCAGACTTGGGCACACCAAGAATTGGTGCCCGTCGCAACCGACCGCTTCCTTGCAAAGATCGAAGAATCGGCGGAAGACAAGAAGATCAGCGTGCAGCTTACCGACAAAAAGATCGCCATCGTTCGGCAGACGAATAACGAAGATCTGCTTCGCCAAACTTATCGGCAAGCGATTACGGATCATCCAGAGCAATCCAAGTTTACTTCGGCATACGAACGTTGGGAGCAAAGTAAGAACCGCAAGCTGATTGTATTGGAACTACTGCAAGAGCAGATCACGGCGGCAGAAAAGGCCAAAGCAAACGCCAAGACCGATGCGGAAAAGAACAAAGCCAACACCTTGATGGCCAAGGTTCCTTCTTTGCGAAAGCGTCTGGAGACTCAGTGGCAAGGCCTTGACCACATGCCGAACGCTTTAGCTTCCTTCACCATCGATGATAACGCGGACATCAAGCGTTTCGAAGAGGAGGAGAAGAAGCAGGAAAAAGAGCAGGTGGAGAAAGAGACCAAGAAAGAAACTCGTTAATTAGTGTTTGGGAAAATGATGAGGAAGCATTTTTAGAAAGAAGAAACTTCATGTTGAAGGAGCTCAGAAATATTAAAGGCATCAAAATTAACGAACCCAAGGGTGCATTTTATTTATTTCCTGATGTGAGTGAGTTATTTGGACAACACTTTGACGGGAAAACAATTAATAATGCAGATGATCTTTGTTTGTTTTTACTTGAAGAGGCTAAAGTAGCCTTAGTGACAGGAAACGCATTTGGTTCACCAAATTGCATTAGAATATCCTATGCTGCATCAATGGAGCAATTAAAAGAAGCTGTTTATCGAATTAAATCAGCGATTTCTCAGCTAAATTAAATTTCTGAATTAATTGCCTTTACTGGTGAAATCCTGCTGCTTAACAAGGATGGTAAAATCAAAGCAGCAAAACAAATGATAAAGGCAATTCCATTTAGTGCCAAAAACTGTCCAACTGGGTAGTGCATTGGTACGGCATCTATATAATAGTTCTCTTTGGGGAGTGTTAAAAATTGATATTTATTTTGTAGAAACATGATGCCATAAGCAATCAAATTTCCTGCTGCAAATCCTATGGCAAGTAGAATACCTCCATGAATCACAAAAACACGAATAAGTGATTTATTTGAAATTCCAATTGACTTTAAAATGCCGATCATTTTTGTTTTTTCAACAATTA
>PKCQ01000357.1 GCA_002862265.1 Planctomycetaceae bacterium
CAGCCTAGCCCCTTTGGAGATAAATCTCAAGCGTTTCGGTATGAGAGGCGGAATAGCGCAGTAGCGCGACTGTCAGCCTTACTGCCTCAAATGGCGGATTCCATGGGCAATTCCGGAAATGGTGAAATTGCGAGGCTTTTAGGTATCCACTTTCGTAATATGGATAGAGGCGTGGCAGTTCGCGCGACACGACGCAGACTCTTACTGTCGATTTCTAAGCTCTTGCGTCTAAAACGTACTGGATAGGCTGAGGTGGAGCATGGTGCGAATACGATCTGATCGCTGGTACTCATCGGACGGCCAGCGAAGAAGCGGTTCAGCGGTGCGGCAGCAGACTTATGGGAGTCGTCGAGTTCTATCGATGTGTTTCTTGCTAGCGCTGGTGATTCTCTTGATGCAGCAAGCTGCAGATCCAAGATACGTCAGCAACACTTTTCGTGCGTTGGGGGTTCCGCTTGAGGGAGACGGAACGCAGCAGAATGCAGTTAGTGCAATGGCCGCAGCTCCTCGAGATGTTTCGGGTGGCGGAATGCCGGGGATACTTTCGCCAGACGCGACGTGGCAAGTTACTTTGGATGACTTGTTGCCGAGATTGCTGCAGGACTGTTCTGCCGACGAGATGGAGGCTTTCGCCTCAACTTGGTTTCACCTCCCGTCACAACAGTCCAACGAAGAGAAGAAACGAAGACTTGAGAGGCTCTTCTTGAGCCAGGAAGCGACCCTGCGGTCACTCTCCTCCTCGATTGAATCCGATAGATCTGCTGCTAAGTGGGCGGAAGCGCTCGTTCGCTTTTCAAAACAGTGGTCGATGCTAAAGGCTGAATTGCTTGATCTTGCGGTAGCTGATACGACTGAGCCAACTGGAGCAAAGTCGGATCGTTTCGGTGATCTGGAGAGGTACCTTCGAGCAAGTCTGAATCGTACTCTGGACTTGCGATTAGTCCAGTCGCTTTCCGATGGAGCTCCGTGGCGGAAAGAGGAAAGTACGACCTTCTGGCGGCTGCTTGCTCGGTGCAAAGCGGGCGGTGGAACGGTAGACGCAAAATCGGTTCCACGAGTCAGTACACAACAACTTGAGACGGAAGCTGAGGAGCTGAAAGGCAAGACGGTGCGATTTGCAGGTTCGGTTCGTCGAGTCGAGCGTGTCGAGAAAGGCAGTCCGGAAATTGGTTTGGATCACTACTGGCTTGTATGGATGCGTGGGGAGGATGGTTCCTCGCAACCAGTTGCAGTTTATTGTTCTGATGAGATGGCGGGCCGGTGGCAGCGTCGGCTGGAAAGAGATTCGCAAGATTTCGCTGAGATCGAGGTGCAGGCAGTTTCCGCGAAACGTTTGCCGTACGGGTCTACATCTGGTCTTGAAATAGCACCGACTCTGTTCGCTACCCAGATTTTGACATCTGCAAGAACTGGCGGTGGCGGCAGCGGTGCTTCACTTGCCACTGGCAATCAACCCGTTTGGAAGCAGGTTCAGTTTTCGCTTTGGACAGGTTTGCTTGGCGCCATGATTGTGCTGATCCCGATATGGCGAGCCTGGAGGAGCAGCCCTGTTTTCCGTCAGAAGACGCTCAGTTACAAAACGAAATCCAAGCAACGGCAGGCTGGTACCAAGAGCAGCATGTGGTTGCTTTGCTTTGCGGTAGCCATCGGAGCAGCGGGGAATTACTGCTTTGCCAAAGAAAAACCAGCTTGGGCAAAGGACTCTAGCAAGCAGCAGCAGCGTCTGAAGGCGCTCGAGTTACTGCTCAATCGAGCTTTCTCTCCTCAAGCAACTCAGCAACTGCAATGGTATTTGCAAGGTGAGTCGGAGACGCTGGATAGTTTTCCCAACGCGATATTGAGCGGGATGCAAAGTGTTGAGAAGGTGGGGTGGGGTGTGATTCCTGCGGATGCTTCTTTTCCGATTCCAAAAGGTGGAGTGATCCGTCGCGATCGGCTTCAGGGCTTTGTCCGACTGGCTATGCCTGTCACACTGAGCGAAGAACAGCGGAGCTGGTTTTTTCAGAAAGACACGGAAAAGTTCTACCGACTGGCCGTGATGACCGAGGGCAATCAAGAGATCACGTGGGTCTTCGCCAAGGAAATTCCGCGCCTCTGGACCGTTTCTCCATCGCTGTTTCAACCAGTTGAAATATCGGGGCTCTTGCTGCAACCAGGGGCGAGGAGTGCGGACGAGCCGTCAGGCGGGGCTGAGCTCGCACTCAAGTCATGCTTCCTTGCCGAGGAGATCGTCTGGAGTTTGGGATTAAGTGATAGAGACCAGCTCAAGCCACAGGTGCCAGAGGTGTTCGATCGATTCGGCAGGGCGGGATTCAATTTGACTTGGGTCGATCGTATTGCAGCTAACAACCAACGCCCGTTGCAGGAAGAAGAATCCGAGGCCTTCTATTCGACTCTGCGACTCGTTAGCGGTCCTGGTGCTCCACTTGCCGCAAAGAGCGAAGTAGAGCTCTCCACCAGCACTCCCTTGAGGATGATCAAGGAAGCTAAGGACGTGTTCGGTCGGCCGCTTCACTGGCGAGTCAGGCTGGTGCAAGGAGCACGTATCAAGGTACCAGCCGAGGCTCGCGCATCATTGGGGCAAGATTACTACTATCAGTTTGATGGCTTTGTCGACATTGGTAACAAGCAAATTGGATTCAATGTAGCTGGACAGACTGAGGTTTTTGAGCGCGAGTTCCCCGTCACTTTGGTGACTTGTTCCGACTCGCAATACGTCCCCAAGGAAGAACTAGCTCGTGGCACTCAGGCTTGGTCTGTTGGAAAGTACGTTGAGGTGGAGGGCGTTTTCTATCGTATGTGGTCTTACACCTCGGATCGGATCGAGAAGATTCGCGAGCAGGGGCGACAAGCTGCTCCGTTGGTGGTTGTTAGCACCCTGCGACCGTCCAAGGCACCAGTGACCAGGCGAGAGAACCCGGGAATGCAGTGGTTTTCCTATGCATTGTGCATGGCAACTCTTGCAATTCTCGGAACGATGCTTTTCTTTGCATCGCAAAAGGATCGACGGCGTTTTTCCCAGATCAAACCTCGGCAGGATCGTAGCGGATCTGGAGACTAGATTTCCTTGTGTTGTGCAACGACAAGCCCCAAAGTGTCGAAATGCGTGACTTCAAGCCAGCAACTTTGTCGACTTGCCGCCCGTTCCTAGCCAACACAGCTTGACGATCCAAGCTGGAAGTTCATACTCAGCGACTTAACCATTCTTATCTTCCGACACTTCCGGTCGAGGTTGGCGATTCTTGCATCAGGCTGAGTATTTTCTCTTTACTGAAAGAAGCTACTGATCGGGCTGGAGTGGATCAATTCATATTTTCGCGAGGAGTTTGCCATATGCGTCGAGCAAAAATCACGATCGTAGGGGCTGGAAACGTGGGAGCGACATGTGCCCACTGGTGCGCAGCGGCGGAACTTGGCGATATTGTACTGCTCGATATTCCTCAGACGGAAGACATGCCCAAAGGTAAGGCGCTGGATCTCATGCAGTCCTCGCCCATCATGGGGTTTGACAGCACTATCACAGGTACAACCTCGTACGATGATACCGCAGGCAGCGATGTTATCGTTGTTACTGCTGGTATCGCTCGTAAACCGGGTATGAGCCGCGATGACTTGCTAGCAACCAATGCACGCATTGTTGGTTCTGTTTCAGAGCAAATTAAAGCAACCTCACCAGACGCCATCATCATTCTTGTTAGCAATCCGCTCGACGCGATGGTTCAGCGAGCTCTTCAGGTCACTGGCTTCCCTTCTAACCGAGTTGTTGGCCAAGCTGGTGTGCTCGACACCGCTCGGTATCGTACATTCCTTGCGATGGAACTGGGTGTTAGCATTGAAGATATCTCAGCACTCCTGATGGGTGGTCACGGCGACACTATGGTTCCCATGCCGAGCTGTACCAGCGTAGGTGGTATTCCCGTACGTCAATTGATTGATGATGCACGTCTGGAGGAAATCGTGGATCGTGCTCGCAAGGGTGGAGCGGAGATCGTAGGACTTTTAAAGACTGGTAGTGCCTACTACGCACCTGCTGCTGCCACCGCGCAAATGGTCGAAGCAATCGTCAAGGACAAGAAGCGGTTGATTCCTTGTGCGGCCTATTGCGACCAGGAGTATGGCGTTGGTGGATACTACGTCGGTGTTCCAGTCGTCCTCGGATCTGGCGGCGTTGAGAAGATTATAGAGCTCGATCTAAGCGAGCAAGAACAGTCGGACTTCAATCATAGTGTCGACGCTGTGAAAGAGTTGGTCGCAGCGATGGACAAGTTGGTAGCCGACGGCTAGTCGGACGTGGCACTCCGCTTCGTCGGAGTGTCTTCTAGGGTGCCATGGAGTGGTGCTCTTTCATCAGCCTTGCATTGCTAGCATTTCGGAATCACTGGTTCGATCGCATTGTAACGCTATTCGCAGGAGGTGGAGATGGTGACGTTGACTTTCCTGCACCAGAGGCGTACAACCCTACGCTGAGGTATTCAGGCGAACTGAAAACAGATTTGATCTGCGTTCTCGCCCACGCGTTTCACATCCTTTCAAAGGCCTCAGTTTCGTCGATCCAGGCAAGTCAAGGACGAGATCTCCAATCTCATCCAACTAGTAGACTCCCCACACAATCCATCGAAACCATCGATGTGATCTTGTCTGAAAACTACTTCTAGCTTCACTCCACACAACAAGATTGGCGACGAATGCGAAACCGGCTTGATAGCTCTTCGGAGCAGACTGGTAGTCTCGATAAGTTGCAAGATTCAAAATATGCCACCCAAGTTTCGGACGAATCCTACCTAGAGCAGCAAGTCTGCTTGTTTGGACCGGAATCCTACGAAGCAAGATATGAATATCCACTGATCGTCTGGCTGCACAGTTGTCGCAGTTCAGAGCAGGAGCTTGAGAACGTGATGATGGAGCTGAGTCTCCAAAACTACGTCGCATGTGCTCCGCGGGGTACGGTCGCCTGTGACGATGAAGGTCTTTTTTATCGCTGGGGACAATCGGCTGCATCGGCGGCCATCGCTGAAGAAATTGTCTTCGAATCGATGGCACTTGCTTCGGAGCATTTTACGATCAACCAGCGGCGTGTTTTTCTTGCTGGTTTCGGTGGAGGTGCTACGATGGCCTGGCGGATCGCTTTGCGATACCCGCAAAGATTCGCCGGTGTTGTTTCCTTCTGCGGCGACTTCCCGCGACGTAATCAACCGCTGACCAATCTCGCTCAAGCAAGGAAGCTTCCGACGCTTTGGATTTACGGCGAAGACTCAAAAACATGCGGCGTTCAGCGGGTGTGTGAATCGATGGCGATGCTCCATTCTGCGGCGCTGTCGGTAGACATTCGTCAGTACCCTTGCGGCGATGAGCTGCTCTCCAACATGCTGGTCGACACCAATGCTTGGTTGATGGAGCAAGTGACTTCGCAGCCTTCCGTTTCAGATCACGCGCCGACTCAGCCGAATTTTTCTGAGAACTAGAGATCGGCAGCTGTTATGATGCCTTTGACCGATTCAGCGATGGTTATACGCCTCGCTTTCGGCTAAGTGCTTCTGCTATAAGCGAGTTTTGCTCGAGTAAAACTCAGCGACTAAGGCTAGAAGGGGAATCCCGTGCGATCGAACCATTCTATTCAAGACGCGATCGAAAGCACTCTGAAGTCACTCGAGCCAACTCTGTCGCGAGGCCAGCTTCGGGTTGAATGTGACATTCAAGCGATTGCTTCCCATGACTGCTCTCTTGGGATTTCCAAGGCGACGCATCACGTGCTGCAGCGTGTTGCGGAGTATTCGCCTCGCGGTGGCATCATTGAAATCAGCGGCATTGAGACTCCGTTGGGACTTGAGCTCGAAATAGCGGATGGGGCTGATGCTTTTGAGGTGGAAGCTATGCCAGCTTTTCTTTGCCAGCAAAGGTCCCATCACGCGATGAGTTGCTTGTTTCATGAACCTATTTCAAATCTAAAAGTGTTCTCGACACGTTGTCCTCAAGGCGGAACAGCTTGGACAATCGTACTGCCGCGAGTAATGAGCGCACGGCGAGCGGCCTAAGCTCTTGTTTTACCAGCCGACGCAACGCACACGAGAAATTGCTATTGAAGGCAAGCAGTGGAGTTGCCTACTATCCCCGTTGCTCAACCGCCTGATAGGATACTTGCCGAGTTGAACTTTTCGGGTTGGCTAAAGAGTGACGTAATCCACGTCGATAACGCATTATGAGACGGGGCAAGGAAGTCGTGTCTCGAAGCGCAGACAGAAATTCGCGGTTGCGAGTCGCCGCAATGCGGTAGACCAGATGGAGCAAGTTTCTGGCAGTCCCACGCAACCGCACCCTGGCGAGCTCCCCTGAAAGTATAAGTCCGTCGAAGGATCGAAGGTCATGAAATCTAGCTACGTTCAGCGATTCGTTTTGGTCGCATTCTTGACGTCGCCTCTCATGCTAACTGGCTGCAAGTCAGGCATGTGGAAGCCAAGCAGCATGTTCAGTTGGGGATCAGATACGCCGCCTGAGACTGCGGACCTGGAACTACCGGTAAGTCCGGCGAATCAGTATACGCCTAACGCAGTCAGCTCTGTGGGCTCTGATGCGTCTGGCGCGACAGCAACGCAGCAAACGCCTTATGGTGCACTATCGGATTCTAGCTCACCGGTCGGTTCGACGTCTGCTGCTCCTGGAGCAGGGCTCGCCGCGAAAGCGAATGGATACACCGGCGGCTATAGCACCGGACCTTACTCAGTTGGTGGCTCAGGCACTCGCAACACTCCATCGACACCAGCTGCTTAT
Source organism: Planctomycetaceae bacterium (assembly GCA_002862265.1). Classification (GTDB taxonomy): domain Bacteria; phylum Planctomycetota; class Planctomycetia; order Pirellulales; family Pirellulaceae; genus Aureliella. The sequence continues at coordinate 6,766 of PKCQ01000357.1, forward strand.
ACATCTTCGGCAAGTCCATCTGCTAGCCTGCCGAATCCATACGGTGGTGTTCCATCTAATACCGTTTCGACTCCAACCAATCCAATTGGTCCACCTAATATTACTCTTCCGTCTAGCGTGAAGGCTGCAATGAGTCAGAGTGCTCCGGCGAACTACCCAAGCTTGCCAAACATGGGAGCAACACCGGCAGCTGCCTCTGCAATGCCTGCTGGAAGTGCACCGTCCAGCAAAAGCATGCCTGCCTACGGTACTTCGTCCATGCCAGCGCTTCCGAATGCAGGCACGATGCCAAGTTTGCCAACCAGTACACCAAGTGTCGGTGGTCCGGCCGTGAGTGGGCTTCCAGCATTGCCGACCACGACATCGCCAAGTGCTCCAAGTGGGTTTGCACCAGGTAGCACTGCTCGCCCAAACAGCTACAACTTTGGTAATTAACAAATACTTCCCAAAGCGACAGAACAACAAAACGCCTGGTTCCGCCAGGCGTTTTTTACGGACATATTGTTTCGTGCGTGTGACTGCCTATCAGTCCCAGATGACTTGTTCGGCGTCGAACACTGGGCCTTCAACGCAAGTTCTCTTGTAGTCCCAGTCTTCGGCACAACCAATTTTGGCGACGCAGGTGAAGCAGATTCCAATTCCACAGGCCATTGGTGTTTCGAGAGATATTTGGCAAGGAACGCCGCGCAGATGCGCAATCTCGGCCACGGCCTCCATCATTGGTTCAGGGCCACAGCACACAATGCGTTTTTCAGAGTCGTCTGCATCCAACAACCGACTCAGTGTGTCAGTGACTCGTTCCGCCCTACCGGTCGATCCATCGGGCTGAGAGCCGTCTTCCGATGCGATGTGTAGTTCGCAGCCGGCTTCGCGAAATTGGTCCAGCCCCGCTAGGTACGAGGCATTGCGAACACCATAACAAAAGCTCACTCGCCGAGCGTAGCCCGACGTTCTTGGTTCTGCACCGAAACTCTGATTGCCCAATGCCTCACGGGCCAAAGTGAGAAAAGGTGTCTGCCCAATACCGCCGGCGACCATGATCAAGTGCTCAGTTTTTGCGGGTGGGAAGCCGTTGCCAAGCGGTCCCCAGATGGCAAGTTCAGCTCTAGGAGCCAGCGGTGCGATGCTCGTCGTGAGTTTGCCTTTTACGATATAGACAAGATCCAACCAGCCTTTATGAGGGCAGGCGTCGTATAGCGCGAATGCACGGCCGATGAGCGGGTCATTTCCACTCGGATTGCGAATCATGAAGAACTGGCCGGGAACGACTTTCGCCGCCATGTCAGGCACTAGCACACGCACGCGCATCGTGTTCTTGGCGATCTCTTCATTCTCGAGAATCGGAGCGGTTACCGAGTTGGCGTTGTCCGCAAAGACAGTCATCCTATTCCACCTTCATCTTTCCTGGTTCACGTTGGACCGAGCAAGCCGCTGGACAGTCCAGCGCCACGGCTGGGGGCTAAATGATGGACTTACCCGCTCGCGCATCGTGCTTTGACATGGTTTTCTCCGGCTAGCGGCGTTTGCGTGTTGTTTTCTTGCGGGCAGCTGGCTTGCCTTTTGTTGACTTCACGGCTGGTTTGCGGCCAGTCGTGGAATTCTTGGCTGTCGTTTTCGCAGCGCCACGACGAGCGGTTGGAGCCTTCTTGTTTTTGGACGCTGTCTTCCCCTTAATTGCTGATTTGCCTGGCGAAGACTTGCGTTTTCCATTGGAGCGCTTGCTCGGGGGCTTGCCACCTGCTGCCTTGCGAGTCCCACTTCGTTTGGTAGTTCCTTTCGCACCTGAGCCACCGCGAGCCCCCGAACGTCGCGTCGACTTAGCGCGTTTAGGCGAAGCGCTATCCAGCTCCTCGTCGCCGTAGCCAAGCACTCTACCCTCTGCCTCAGAAAACCCGCCAACAAAGTCGTCGTCGTATTCGTCATCGCTCCAAATCGGCGACACGAACTCGTCGTCCATGTCCATCGCCAGATTCGGTTGAGGTGAATCAAACGATTCCGGCTCTCGAGGTGCTGGTTGTGATGCACTGGTTTGCGTTTTCTTTGTGCTTTTTTTCGTCGCCTTCTTTTTTGGCTTGGGTTCGGTTGTCGCATACAAGGCCTTGATCTCGGCCGGTGACAGCTCGCGAGAAGCGCCGACGGGCAATTGGCCAAGCCTTAAGGTACCGATGGCGATTCGCCTAAGCACAACTACTTTGTGACCAGCCCGTGCGAGGATTCGACGAATCTCTCTGTTCTTACCTTCGGACAGGACAATTTCCATCTCGGTCGAAGCTTTTTTCTGTTTGCGAATCGTAGCACCGTCGATTCGCGCGAAGCCCTCAGCCAGGTATACGCCCTTCTTTAGTTTTGCGAGTTCTTCGTTGGTCATCACTCCCGAGACGACGACGAAGTAAGTTTTCTGAACGCGGTATTTGGGGTGAGCCAGTTTTTGAGCCAGCTCGCCATCGTTTGTCAGGAGCATCAAGCCTTCGGAGCTTTTGTCCAAGCGTCCGACAGAGAACACCCGATCGCGATCGGGCACCAAGTCGACGACTCGCATGCGCCCGCTAGGATCTTTGTTTGTTGAGAGTACACCCTTTGGCTTGTTGAGCATGAAGTACACTGGCCGGAAAGCTCTTGCGACCTGACCATCGAGTTTGATTTTGGCTTTGGCTGGATCTGCTTTGAAGGAGAGATCGGTAATGATTTCGCGATCCACTTCGACACGCCCTTGAACGATCAGCTCTTCTACTTCGCGACGGCTACCCAATCCTGCTCCGGCAAGGATCTTGTTCAGCCTTTGCAGACCTTTGCCCGGCTCAGGAGTCGGCTGCTTGCTGCGGGCGGATCGCTTCGTTTTTGGCTCGCCGCTTTTAGGCTTTGGTTTTTTGGCTTTGGGAGCAGACGACTTGGGGCGCGCCGAAGGGGTTGTAGATTTCTTGGCTTGTTTCTTAGCCACGGGAGGATTCCGATCTGTTCTGTTTGCTCGGTATCGGGCGAGCTGCATCGTTGATATGAGCTGTAAACGCGCCGCACTCGATACGGTCTAAGTTGCAGCCAAGTCGAGCATTGAGAGGCTACCGATTTTCGCAAATATCTTATCTGGCTCGTTCGGTTTTAGATAGCGCAAAGCACTGTCGAGTGCTGCGACACGCAAACAGCGAACGAGCTTACTGCTGGTCTTTTTTCTGGGTTGCTGCCGCGTCTTCGGTGGCGATCGGTTCTGGGAAGCTGTTTGTCCGATTGATTGAGACCTTTCTTGCCTCGACGCGTTTGGCGACCAGCAACTCAATCCCTTCCATACCGGCGAGTTTCTTTGCCTTTTCCCACCCGAGAATACAGCCAACAGTGGCCATCGCATCGACCTCTATGGCCGACTTGCCGACAGCAGTTGCAGCAATGGGGCCGAGCACACCGTAGCCATTTTTTGGGTCCAAGATGTGACTGTGACGTTGGCCCTCGATCTCCACGAACTGCCACAGGTCCCCCGAGGTAGCCATCGCAGCGCTATTGAGAATCATCCGCTGCAGAGGCTTGCCTCTTCGTTCAAGTCCGGCGACCTCGATCCGCCACCCCTCGCGTCCAGGTGGTTTGCTGCCTACTCGAATGTTCCCGCTAATGTTCACCATGCAGCATTCGATTCCTGCCTCGGTCAACAGCTCAAAGGCCTCATCGACAGCGTAGCCCTTGCCGATGCCTCCGAAATCAAGACGCAAGTCATTAATCTTGAATGTGACTTGAATTTCTTCCTCGTCGAGTACAACCTGATCCCAGCCGGTGCGAGCCAGCGATGTAGTGATTTGTTCCTTTTCTGGGGTTCGCCGAGCACGCCGGTACTTTCGCCAGAGTTTGGTTAGTGTTCCCAGGCTGGAGTCAAAGGCTCCTTCGCTGATGCGGTACCACCGATCCGATGCTGTAAGCACGGCCCAGAGGTCTTGGGAAACTCCAGTCGGATTCTTCACTGCCCCTTCGGTGAGCTTGCTTGTCTCACTGCGGGGGTTGTAGTCTGTCAGTGTTTTTTCAATCTCCCTTACCCGCTGCTCAACTCGGGTGAATGCTGCCGAGACTTCTTGACGGTCAACATGGTAAGCTTTCAGGTACACCAAAGTTCCCATCGCTGGGAACTTGTATTCGTATCCAGCGGACATTTTTTCTTGTGTGAAGCCAGCCTTGAAAACGAGGCAAAAACAAACGAAAAACGGCAGCCCAGCCCAACCTAGCTTTGGCAGACTGCTCGTGACGACTATCTTGTTAAGTGGATAAAAATCATGCATGACACCATTTTAGCGGAGCCCAAATGTCTCGACACTGGTTCATTCCTTCCTCGCCACGAATTATTTCCGTCGCTGGACTGTGCTTTCTTGCTTCTACAGTCGCAACTTCCATGTCAATCACCGCCTCCGCTCAAGACCGACCTCCAGTCTTGGAGATTCCGGAAGCGTTAGCTAGCGGCGAAGCTGAGATGAAGCCCTACAAGGAGCTAGTCGAGCAAGCGGACGTGAAGTTTGAGATGTTGCCGATTCCAGGCGGTAAGTTCCTGATGGGCAGTCCTGAGGACGAAGATGATCGCAAGGAGGATGAAGGTCCACAGCGAGAAGTTAAGATTGCTCCTTTCTGGATGGCCAAGACGGAGATTACCTGGGATGTTTACGATGTGTGGGCTTCGGAGCTTGATATCTTTCGCCGCAAAGCCTTGAACCTGAAGTCATCGCCACGCGATGCGTTTGCAGATCCCTTCAATATTTCGCAACCTACAAAGCCATACACCGACATGACCTTCGGCATGGGCAAGCGAGGTTATCCAGCTATATGTATGACGCAGCACGCGGCGCGTACCTTCTGCAAATGGCTAAGCGCGAAAACTGGGCGCTATTATCGTTTGCCGACCGAGGCTGAGTGGGAGTACGCGTGTCGCGCGGGCACGACCACTGCCTATTCGTTTGGTGATGATCCTGACGAGCTCGAAGACTACGCTTGGTACTTTGACAATACAGATGAAGGCTACGAGAAAGCTGGCAAGAAGAAGCCAAATCCCTGGGGTTTGCACGACATGCACGGCAACGTCGCGGAATGGGTGCTCGATCAGTATGACGAGGAAGGCTACGGTCTCGTTGACGGCCAACTCGCAAACCCGCTTGCAATCCCAACGGAACTCTACCCACGAACAGTGCGTGGTGGTGGCTGGAATCAGTTTCCGGAGGACTGCCGCAGTGCTGCACGTGGTGCCTCGGACGAAGAGTGGAAAAAGCAAGACCCGCAAATCCCGAAGAGCATCTGGTATCATACAGATGCTCTGCACATTGGCTTCCGTATCGTGCGGCCCTTGGTAGAGCCCAGCGAGGAAGAAAAAGCTGAACGATGGGAAAAAGCATTGCCTATTCAAAAGGAACGCGTCACGGCGAAGAAATAGCTGAGGCGACGTAGCGGCAAATCCCAGGCACGAACCACCCAAACAACTTGAGATAATTATGAAGACCCCGATACGCAATAACTCAACATCTCGGCGCCGCTTTTTGAAGAGTTCTAGTGCTGTTACTGCGGGAGCTGCAGCAGCCTCTACTTTGTTATCCGGTTCGATGCGAAGCGTGCATGCTGGCGAAAAGAATGTGATTCAAATCGCCTTGGTTGGCTGCGGCGGACGTGGTACCGGTGCCGCGAATAACGCGCTCTCGGTGCCTGACGAGCAAGTCAAGCTTGTTGCCATGGCAGACGTTTTTGAAAACAAGCTCAAGGCGAGTGCCCATGGCTTGGCGACGGCTTACCCTGACAAGTGCGATGTGCCTGAAGATCGTCGGTTCATTGGTTTTGACGGCTACAAGAGTGCCATGGATTGCCTAGCACCCGGGGACATCGTCATCCTGACCACTCCTCCAGCCTTCCGGTGGGTGCAGTATAAGTACGCGATCGAGAGGGGCTTGAACGTCTTTATGGAGAAGCCGGTTACGATCGATGCACCAACAAGCAAACGCATGTTGGAAATCAATCAGAAGGCGATGGAGCGTAATCTCAAGGTTGGTGTCGGTTTGATGTGCCGTCACTGCGAAGTTCGGCAAGAGCTCTTCGATCGAGTGCAAAATGGCGCTATAGGAGACATCTTGATGATGCGAGCCTATCGCATGGCTGGTCCGACTGGTTCGGCGGCTGTTGGACCACGTCCGGCGGACAGCCCGATGTCCGAATTGATGTACCAGATCGCCAACTTCCATGGTTTCCTTTGGGCCAGTGGCGGCGCTGTCAGTGATTTCTTGATTCACAACATCGATGAATGCTGCTGGATCAAAGATGCTTGGCCCGTTGAAGCAAAGGGCTCGGGGGGGCGTCACTATCGCGGGACAGACGTTGATCAGAACTTCGACATCTATTCCATCGAGTACACCTTTGAAGACGGTACCAAGTTGCTCGTTGATGGTCGTACGCAGCCAGGCTGTCACCAAGAGTTTGCCAGTTATGCACATGGTACCAACGGCGTCGCCACCATTTCAGCTCGGGCACACACACCAGCCAAGTCGAAGATCTACTACGGGCAAGAATTCACCAAAAAGAAAGTGGCTTGGGACTGGGGTGCGAAGGAACGTAATCCTTATCAACTCGAGTGGAACGATTTGCTCCAGGCGATTCGCAAGGATGAGAAGTACAACGAAGTGGAACGCGGCGTGAT
>PKCQ01000356.1 GCA_002862265.1 Planctomycetaceae bacterium
AGCACGTGGAGAACTTCGTTCTCGTCCTTAAACGGGATGATACTGTTTTCCCGAGCGACGGACTCGGGCACCAACTGGATGACTTCGTCATCAATTCGAATCGCGGCCAAATCCACAAATTCTAGCTTGTGGAACTCAGCCAGAGCTTCATAGACCTTATTCGGGTCTGCGTAGCCCATTTGAATCAGAGCGTCTGAAACGGAGATATCACCAGCTCTCGCTGTGTTGGTCGCCTCGCCAATCTGATCCAGACTTACGACACCGTTGCGGAGTAGCAAGTCGGTGAAGTCGCGCATTGGTTGATCCATGACACCCTCTTGTGTTGCTTCTTCAGCAGCGCCAATGAATCATTGGCGGCATATTTTTCAGTCTGACCAAATTGTCACTTGCAGATCGAACGATCGGATAAGATAAGCGCCATTGGGGACATCGGTCAACGAAACCTTAAAATCCCAGGCAAATCACCACGATGGCCAAGGTCAGCCCGACCGCCGTGAGGGAAGCACATTAACCTTCCCGAGGAGGTCTGGGGGCCGTCGGCCGTAGCTCGTGTAATCAGCCGAGCATCTTACATCATCTTGACTGCAGCAGCCGAGGGTTGTCAACGATTTTCCCGGCTGGAAGCCTGTCTATCAGGCTCAAACCCACCGATCTTGCCACGCGCAAATAACTCCTGCGAGTCGCGGGGACTTCTAGGGGTTGGGCGAATTCGTTTCAGAGTGCATTCTCGTTTGTCTGAGCACAAGCAGCCAAGACACTCTCGATGTTCTTAGAAATCTGCTTGCTGCCGTCAGTGACTTCGGTGATGCTCTGTGCAATTTCGCTCGTCATCGCTATTTGCTCCCAGAATGCCGCAGCGATAGCATTCTGATCCTTGTGAATCTGCCTCATGATCTGGCTTACCTTCCCCAAAGCCTCAGCTGCCTCAGCTGCCTCAGCCGCCTCACTCGTATCGCTCTGAATCGCGCTGCGTTGAGTAATCTTGTCGGTCGCTTTGCTCGTCTCGGCGGCCAGGTCTTTGACTCCGCTTGCGACGACCGCAAATCCCTTGCAGGCCTCGGCTGCTCTAGAAGCTTCGATCGTTGCATTTAGTGCAGGCAAGTTTGTTTGTTCGGCGATCGAGCTAATCGCTTTAATGGCTTCGCCATTCTTCCGACCGCTTTCACCCCGAGCACTGATGGTGCGATTGGTTCGCTCGGTAGCGTCCACATCTTCGTTGGCGACACTGGAAGTACCCCCAGCTTGATCGGAGATTTGCCGTGTACAGACCTCGAACCGCGTCACTGCTTCCGACAAGAACTGAGTGCCCTCTCCCATCTTGCTAGTCGCTTGGGCAACTCGTTCCGCTCGTTCGGAGCTGGCTTTTGCGCTGCTTCGCACTTAGTTATCATTGCTGCGCAGTTTGGTGCGCGATAGACCTTGGAAGTGTTATCCCTTGGAATGCATCTGCTTCTTGACGAACTTACTGATGTACCAAGACCAAAGACAATAGACGGCCATGATGACAAATGCAACGGCTTAGGTGAGATACGAGCCAGCCTGAGTGTTGCGCTTCGCGTCACCTAGCAAATCAAGGACAACCGGATGGGGTGCCGTCTGCATCTTGGATGTTTGTGCAGTGAGTTCATCGCGAAGCTACCAGTCTTGGCGGCGCGACTGCTTCTTCTCAGAGTTGCGTTTTTTTTCATCAAGCCGTCGACGTCGGGAAGCCCGGCTTGGCTTGGTTTTGATCCGTTGCTTTGGAACCAAATAGGCCTGCCTTAGCAAGACCTTCAATCGAGAGCGGCATGCCTCCATGTTTTGGCCACGATCACGATGCTCTTGGGCCTGGATAACGACTTCGTCCTGACTTGTAACGTATCGCTTAGCTAGGCCGCAAAATCTTTGCCATACGGCTCGCGGAATACGCCCAGTCGGTGGCTTCCATCGTAGCGTCGCCTTGCTATTCACCTTATTAACGTTCTGCCCGCCAGGACCACTGCTACGCGCGTAGCTCCACTCCAGCTCCTCCTCTTCAATGGAGAGGCGATCGTTTACATAGATATCAGGCATGAAAAATTCCTAAAGATGCTGGGCGGAGAGTAGAAAGTACAGTCGGCAGTCAACATCCGTCAAATGCTCTGTTGGGCTCAATGGTATTCAGGGGGCTTCTCGCAATGCTGCAAATGGTGGTGAAATCCTCTCGTCCTTCGCCTGGCGCATTGTGCTCATGAGATTCTGGCTCCAGCCTACAGGTTCGCGCAGAAGTACCTGCTTTCTGTCATTTCTTGCTTGGTGCTCGCGATTGCCCGCTATTCAATGTACTCTGGTAGATCCCCGATCGACCCCACACCTCTATTCTGCGAGTCCGACCCATGGCTGGATCGAAAGTATCTGCTGATCGCAAAATTCTCGTTGCGGCACAAGAAAAAGGCGGACTTTTCGTCCCGCTAGCTTTCCTACGGCTCTCCGGACCAGGCTGGTTGCAAAGTGCCATCACACTTGGCGGCGGCTCGCTCGCAAGTGCTCTTTACCTCGGTTGCCTCGGTGGCACGGCTATGCTGTGGCTTAATTTAGTAGCCATCATTGTCGGCGTGATCATGCTTTCCGCGATCAGCTATGTGGTTCTCTCTTCAGGCAAGCGACCTTACGAGGCAATTAACGAGTACGTGAATCCTGTGCTTGGCGTGGGTTGGATCACAGCCACAATATTAGCCAATATTATCTGGTGCATGCCTCAGTTCAGCTTGTGCTACGATGTGATCGACAAGAACTTATTTCCTGGGGAGTTGCAGAACGCCGATAGCTACAAGCTGGGCGTGTCGGCAGTTCTTCTCATCCCTGCCGCGACCCTTGTTTGGCTAAGCCTGCTTGGTGGCATCGCTGGCCGCATCTTCGACTTTCTGCTCAAGTTGCTCGTCGGGATGGTCGTTGTTTGTTTTGTTGCAGTTGTCGTCAAACTGACGATGCAAAGCGAGCTGGATTGGACTGGGCAAATCCTGCCTGGCCTAATCCCTGATTTCTCTCAGTGGTGGAATCCCACCGCAACCATTGGTAGCCTCATCGCGGCGGCACCGGAGGGCGTTCAGTCTTATTGGACGAGCGAACTGATCAAGAGCCAGCGGGCAGTCATGATTAGCACGACAGCCACGGTCGTCGGTATCAATATGACCTTCCTGCTGCCTTATTCGATGCTAAATCGAGGCTGGGACAAGCCGTTTCGAGGTCTTGCACGCTTTGACTTGATAACCGGGATGGCCATTCCCTTTGTGCTTGTTACTGGCTGCATCATCATTGCATCCGCCTACAGCTTCCACGGTAAGGCCGATAAGAGTTTCCTTAGCGATGATCCAGCCGTGGTTCAGCAAAGTAAGTTTTTTAAAGGCGCGTCCAAGAATTTAGCCGGCCGCATGCGGTTGGAGCAGAACAACCCGCTAGCCGAAATTGATGCGATGGCTGATGGCAAAGAGAAGAACGCCGCGATGAATGCTGCTATAGCCGACTACACATCGAAAATGTCGCAGGAAGAGCGAAAGCTATCTGTAACGCTAGTGAAGCCAAACGCGGAGCAACTTGCACTGTCATTAAAACCTTTGCTTGGTGAGGAGTGGGCGAATCGCGTCTTCGGCATCGGTGTCCTCGGTATGGGCTTCTCCACGATCATCATTTTGATGATGATCAACGGCTACGCCTTCGGCGAACTATTCAACATGCCAAGCAGCATCGTTGTCAAAATGATTGGTGCCGTGCTCGCTGGGATTGTCGGCTTTCTCTGGCCACTGATCTGGGAGTCGGATTCGAAGACTTGGCTCGTTATCATGGCCTCGACTTTCGGAGCCATCTTGCTTCCAATCGCTTACGTTTCCTTCTTCGCTTTGATGAACAACGAGAGGCTTCTGAAAGAGGATCTTCCTCGTGGAGGACGCCGTGTGATCTGGAATTGCCTGATGGTCTTTGGGGTCATTGCTGCTCTGGCGCAGGCTGGCTCCTCGCTCTACACCAAGTTGTTTGACGCGTCAGGGAATCTGATCGCACTGAACGAAGGTAGTTTGATCCTCGGCGGTATCATCGCCTTCGCACTTGTTGCCCTGATGGGCTTCTCGGCAGCGAAGAAGTAACTTTCGCGGCACGTTGCTCCCCGATAGACGCAAGCACACTGGCCGTACTGCCAGTGTGCTGCAGACGCCACTTGTGGTTGTTCCAGCGCGATGCGCAAATCACCGTAACTGATTTGCATCTTGCCATCGCTGTCACTCGAAGCAGCCTGCGTTTTGTCTTCTGGGCAAATCGTCTTGCCTAATGCTTCGCTTCAGCAGAATCTCGCATCAGAACGGTCATTTGACTGCAGCCTAGACTGGTCCCGTTCAGCTTACTAAGTTTTTATTTCCTGCATTCTGGCTAGAACTACATCACTGGATGCCATCAGCGTATCACCGAGCAACGCTTTCCATCTTCTTGCTAATCTCGAGGTTCGCCCTCTTGATCAGGTCAACATGCTCGCCGTCTGGGTTTTCCATCTCGTCCAGAAGACCACGACGCCGAGCCTTGTTGCGTTGATAGGCGCCGCAAAGGTGGAAGCCAATGCAACCTGGATTCTTATGTAAGTCCAACAGCGTCTCGGCATACCAAGCTCCATTGTTGGGCTTGAAGAACTCCTGGCTTCGCCAATCAATTCCTGCGGCATCGGCCAAGAGCACTGGCTTGCCTGTCTTTTTGTGCCACTCGGCCAAGTGTCCTACAGGGTCTCGGAAATCCTGAAAGGACAACACATCGACGAACGGTAAAGCAGCTTCGATTACTTCCGTAGCAATCGGTGCGTTGGCTTCGTAACGATCCCCCAGAATCAAATGATGTTTGTCGTGGCGACGAATTGCATCGTGAGTTGTTTTGTAATAGCTTTGCGCCAGCTCACGAAGCTCCTTACGCCCTGCCTCGGTCTTGAGGCGTTCTGGATCAAAGATTGGTCCTCGCCACTTATTGGCGGTGCGCTGGTGAATCCAGGTGGGACAGTCGCTATAGAAATAGCCAATCAAATTTTGTTCTTCGCTCAAAGCGGCGCAATGCGATCGCGCCACGTAGTCGCACCACTCTTTCCAGTCGTCGCTACGAAAATCGTAGTGCTTGACGAACTTCTCCCATTGATGCGACTCCGTGAATGGCAGCAAGTGGCAATACGGCATGTCGAGTGCCCGGTACTCGTCGATTGTGAATGCCCGGGAATGTTGCCAGGCCCCTAGACCATTCCTCCTGACGGTTACTTCCTGGACCCAACCCACAGTGTTGAAGCCCCACTCGTTCAGATTAGGCGCGACCGATTCCTCGATCCATCGAATTGTACTTCCGCCGTATTTCTCCCTCCAGATGTCGATATTCTCAGGATAGCGCAGGCTCGCCGGGTCGATGTGATTGAGCCCCATCGTGAAGAATGGCTTGCCTTCAGGATTGACGAGCCACCAATGCCCATCGCGTTTGCCGAGCGTAAAATAAACATTCGACATAGCCCGCGCCGGATGAGCCTTCGCTGACGTCATTCTTGGTATAGAAAAAATGCTCAGACCAGCCGCTGCACGGCTCAGCAAGCATCTTCGATTCATTTTGCACATGAGAATTAGCGTCTTCGAAGAAAATAACTTCTAATAATCTAGGCTTTTGCTGAAACACCAGTTTAGTTTCTGCGCTGTCAAAATCGTCACGCAGATTGCATGCGCGCTGCGACCTATTGGGTTAAATTTGGAGAAGAAGTTATGAGACCCCACAAGTGTAGAAATAGGATCTGTTTCCTCGTCAGTTTTGGCCTGCTGCTGGCGATGAACTCTGTTGCGACGGCTCAATCGAGTTTTCCGCTTTATCAATCGGGCAGCCCGGTATTTCGGCCAGCGTACTTGCGCAGCAATGGCCCACAGCCCTTTTCTACGCGTCGTGATCGAGAGCTCCAGGCGATGCGGAGCAAGACAAATTCCAATCGTCTCTATCTTTTCTCCCCTGCCCGCGGTAGGAGCGCAAACGGAGTTTTGCTGTCCAGGAAAACTCCATTGTTTTCGCGACGAATCGGCCGTTTCCGTTAGTGGGCTAATCTTCGCTATGCTTGGAAAGAAGCTGGGCGATGAGAAACTCTGTCGTTGTCTTGTGCTTCACGTAGTCCGCACCGGGATAAACCAATTCGCAGTCCACTCCAAGTTCCTTGCAGTGTTCTTGAAGTTTGACGCCAAAGTTGGAAGTATGCGTGGGGTCTTTCTGCTCTTTTCCGATCGCGGGTGGTCGTGAGTAGATTAAGTAAATCGCTGGATCGTCCTCGCTGACAAGAGCGTAGGGTGAGTATTCCTCGATCCAAGCGAGGATTGACTCTCGGCCTTGAAGAAACTTGGCGAAGTTGCCGAAGCCAAACGCGTGGCCGCCGTAACGACTGTTCGGCGTCCACTGTTTCATTTGCTGCGGATCCAAAGAGGTCTGAGCGCCCGTTACGGCCGCGCACGACAAACGAGACGACTCGCGTGCAACAGGATCAACGCTCTTTTGATCTGCTAAATCGTCGTGAAAAGCAAGCCATAGGCTAGAACATGCACCGGCGGAACCACCCGCGGCGCCAATACGATCCTTATCGATATTCCAGTCTGCTGCCTTACTCCTAACAAACTGCAGCGCCCTGGCGGCATCGTGCAGCGGCGCTTTTACAGGTGGTTCGATTCCTTGCTCGACAGCTTGTTTGACATAGCGATAGTTGAAAGCTGCCACTGAAACTCCGGCTTGTAGCAAAGCGTTTGCGTCTACAAATCGGTTTAGCCTTTCTTTGGACCCGCCTTGCCAGCCCCCTCCGTGTATGACCAGCACAAGCGGCGTCTTCTCGTCTGACTCGGCCTTCCAGAAATCGATGACTTGCCTGGGATGCTCCCCGTATTTGACCTCAGACAGGGTGGGTTCGGGGATGGAGGAATCGTACTGCTCTCCCTTCTTCGTGTTTTTTCCGTTTCCGGCTCGCGGAGCTTGACAAAGAGCAACCGCAGGAGCCACCACGAATGTTAGGACCAAGGCAGATTTCAGCAGATACATTTTCGTTTCCTTCATTTTGAGTGCTCGTCGACATCGATTCGAGACTGAGGTTGATCGCTTCGCGTATGCCGGAGAATTATCTTACTCACTATGTCGCCATCGGATTGAGTTGAAGCCAGACGCACAATCCAACATTGCTTGCGATGACGAGATCACTTTTCAGAATTCCCACAGCTGAAGCCTGCCAACATGATTGATTCTCCGAGCTTTCAAACTTTACGACCGATGCGACCGGTTCTTGCCCGGAGCTTTGCAGCTCTTGTCCTGTCACTTGCCCTATCTTGTGGAACCATTGCTCAACAGACAGATGAGAAGAAAACGAACAATCAAGAAGCCGCTAGCGAGCCTCTTTACTCTGGACTGCAGCCGGGGGAAAAGGCACGGGGCTTTGAGGTTCTGGGTTTCATCGACGGAAATCGCAAAGAGCTCGAAATCGTCAACAAGAAAGATAAGACAACGCTTCTCTGCTTTATCCATCGGCTCAGCACAGATGACAGGATTCTGTACGGATTGGGACTGGTTGACTTCTACACGAAGCGGCACAAGGAACTAATAAGTCACATCGTGCTGCTCTCTGATGAACGAGCAAAGATCGAGAAGATGCTGACGAATTGGAGCAAAACATCGCTGTTCTCTAATTCGCTGCTGAGTCTTTCCAGCGACGGCTCCGAAGGTCCAGGTTACTACGGATTAAACCGAAGTGTTGCGATGACGGTGATGGTTATCAAGGGTGACAAGGTCGTCAAGAACCTGGTTTTCAACGCACCCAATAACCGGGATCTAGAATCCGTCATGAGGGCCATTGCAAATGCTGTAGATGCACCGGAGCCGACGTTAGCAAGGATCCAAAAAGAATTGATGGCCGAACGAAAACGGGAGATGGAAAAACGTATCAAAGCTAGCCCTGTCTACAAGTTTGCACCCGATGAAGAGCTTGGCCGTATCATTTACGGCGTAGTTAACGCACGCGGAAATCGCATGATGCATGCCAAACGACGCAGCCAGCAACTCACCGACTGGAGCGGAGATAGCGAGGAGCGCGCAGCGGAATTGAAGAAGTACTGCAAGGCTGTTTTGTCAGGCGACTTTCCGCTGAACCAGTACTCACTCAACGCGCTGAAGAAAATCGCAGAAGATTGATAAGGCGGATTGTGCGAACTTCTGAGTTCTTGTCCAAAATCGGTGGATACAGAAATGCGGCAACTCACACTCTTCATGCAATATTCAATTGCATTAACGGCAACGGCTTCAGCGGATGATCAACTTCGGCCAAGTGACAATGATCGCGAGTTGAAAAAATGGCTGCAGAATATGTTGTGGTATCATGGGTTTTGGTTTAAAGAGATCGAACAAGTTACGGGGTTGGGCGAAGAAAAGATCCAGTTGAAGCTCAAACAGTTCGACATCCGCTCAGAAAACCGGCCCGCCCGCCCAAAGGAGCGTTTGCTGATGCTTCCTTACCCGGGAGGAAGACACCCAAGGATAGGATTCCTGGAAGGCGCCATCGAACCCCAGAGTGAAACGAAGCTGAGCGTCTTTTGCCCATGGGATGACCACAGCTATGTAGTGCTAAATTTGCCGGAAGCGATTTGGTCCGATTTGGGGCTAACCTATCTTGCTCATACACACATCGACACAGTCCGGACGCAACAGAGAATCGAACTCGATAAGCTGGAGTGGAAGTCGACCAAAGACGGCAGCTTCGAAATGGTTCGACACTTGCCCAATGGAATCGAGTTTGGCATGCTGGACATCGCGAAACGTGATCACATTGCAATCGAAATGTGGCTAAAAAATGGAACCGATAAGAAGCTGACGGATCTTCGGGTTCAGAGTTGTGCCATGCTTAAGGCGGCCGACGGCTTTGAGGAGCAAACGAATGCCAACAAAGTGTTTGACCGAGGCTATGCAATGGCAAACGCTGCGATTCCTGGCTCTACCAAAAAACGCTGGATCATCACTGCCTGGGATCCAGTCCATCGCACATGGGCCAACGATAAGTGCCCTTGCCTTCATCCGAACCCAAGTTTGAAGACTGCTCGCCCGGTGAAACCGAGCGTCTCCGCGGCTGGTTCTCTTTCTACGAAGGCTCCGACATTTGCAGCGAAATTGATCGCATCGAAGCCACCGATTGGCGCAAGTCGGCGAGCAGATAGTCGTGGACACAGCTTTCAATTCGGTCCTGTGTGACTTCTTCACCCCTCGCTTTGCCCCCGAAATTCGCTTGCCTGGTTTGTTGAGCTTAACGAGAAGGCTACAGCGCGTCCTGCAGAATCAGCTTTGCCTCAGGAGCGGCGATAGGCACAGGTGATAGGTCAATCAATCTTTGCAGCGATACGGTTACTTCAGCTAGTTCATCTAGGTCTGACTCGGCGCCGCCCACGTCACGCAAGCAAGTCGGTAGCTCGATGAGCTTGCGTGTTTCGGCAATCCAACCGATCGCAGCTTGAGCAGCCTCGGCTTCGTCCATCTTGTCGGCGTCAGGAACGCCGAGAAGAGCAGCCATTTTCGCAATTCGAGCTTGGCGAGACTGGCACCAGAATTTGAGCAATGCAGGCAGAACAATTCCATTGCCGGCCCCATGACTGCACTTGTATTTCGAGCCGATGGGGTACTCCAAAGCGTGAGCCACGGAGACACCGCAAGAAGCAAAGGCGGCTCCGGCAAGTGATGCGGCAAATGCCATCGCGCTCCGCGAAGTGAGAATGTCAGGTTTAGCGCAGGCTTGCTTCAAGTGTTTGCCGATTAGCGATATAGCTTTCTCCGCATACATGTCGCCGAGCGGATGATTGCCCTCGTAGGGCAAGCCGTGCTGGTGGTCGTCTTCGAAGGCGTAGAAGTTCTTGACCAAGTATGCCTCGGTGGCATGTGTCAAGGCATCGATGCCACACTCTGCCGTGACCTGACTCGAGCAACTAAGTGTTAAAGTCGGGTCTACCAGTGCGATCGCAGGCCGAATATGCTGACTGAGAATGCCGGCCTTTTTACCGGTGCTCGAGCTCTTGATGATCGCCGCATGAGTGACCTCGCTTCCGGTGCCCGCAGTTGTAGGTATACAAACAAGAGTCGGCATCGGACCGGGCACAAGATCGAATCCGAACAGGGACTCGGGATCGCAGTCATGACCGTAGGCCGCTACCGCAGCTTTGCCTAAGTCCATATTGCTGCCTCCACCGACTGCGACGAATAAGTCCGGCTGGAACTCCCTGGCAGACGCGACTACCGCGTTAACAGTGTCCGTAGAGGGCTCGACCTCCCCGCCATCGAAGATGATGCACTCGGCCTCGGTGTCTTCTAGGACCGCTGCCACTTGTCCAACAATTCCAACCTCTACGAGCTGCTTATCGCTGATCAGCAGCACACGTTTAGCACTTTGCCGATGGACTACTCCGGCAAGCTGCCTGATAGCTTCGGGACCAAAGCTAAACTGGTTACCAATGAACCAAGACCATGACTTGCGGTGCATTCCTGTGCCAATTACTGAACTCATAGTTCTCTCCTAACTGCCCTTGGATGTTGGCAGACGCGATAATATGTGATGTTGCCTCAGTTCAACCCACACTGTGACGTCGGCTTCAAATTTCCTTTGACTGTCCCAAAGCACTGTTTGTCTGTTTCGGGCAGAGTGTAGCACTGCTGGCAGATCTGTGAAGGACTTAACGCGCCATGACTAGAGTGCGCGTGAGCAATACAAGCCCGCGGATAGAGTGCATTTCAATCCGTGCGATATCCGATACAAGCTGCTAGCGTTTCGACTGAAGTGGTTCAAGGGGAACCGTACTTTCAGTTCTCGTCGGAAAGAATTGATGAAACTTAAGATTTTGTTGGCTGCATTGTTGCTGAGCTGCATGCTGCTGAGCGGAGCGCAAGGGCAAGATAAGGCGGAAGCCAAAGTCGAGGTAGGCAAAACTGCTCCAGACTTCGAGGCAACCGACAGTGAAGGAAAGAAGTTCAAGCTGAGTGATCGGATTAGCAAAGGCAAGAACATCATCACATGAGGCAGCTAGTTGAGCTGCAGAAGCAAGCGGAAGACTTCAAGAAGCTCGATGCCGAGTTGATCTTCGTTTTTCGCGAAGAGGCCAAGGGCGTAGAGGGGCTGAAGATCATCGCCAAACGCATTCCAACAAAGTACACGCTAGCGACTGACCCGAACAAAAAGTCCTCGAAAGCCTACAGCACTCGACGCATGACCTTCGACAACTTCGTGATCGGCAAGGTCATCAAGATCATAGACGGCACGCTCCGAGAACGAGCTACGGCCGACGAGTTGCTCACAGTCCTTAAAGGGTTGCAAGAGAAAAAGTAGTTTTGAAGCCCAGGTCGAAAGCATCCAAGCCCACGAGAAATCGTGGGTTTTTTTCGTGAACTTGATCAGGTGCCTACGCATTTTTTTGCGAAAAGACAATCTTGTGCAAAATGAGGACACGATTGGCCCTGTCGACTGTCCGTCTCTGCTGGTTGATTCGATGAGCCTTCCGTAGCATACCTCCTTGAACAATCTAGTGAAACAACGAGGTGCGGAGCTTACCGATGAGCAAGAACCAAGTCGTCATTTACTCGAACGGCATCGCCGGTCATTTTCGGTCGGTGCCCAACAAGCGGAGCGAGTTTCGATTCCGGTTTGCCAAGACCACTTGGTTGACGTCCTGGCTTCTCTCAACGTGTTCGGCAAGGTACGACTTGACTCGCCGCCGACATACCGGCCTTCCAATGACTTGGATGGCAAAATTTCCGTCAATCCAAATTCAGTGTTGGTGGATTTGGCTTCGAGTCTGAGCGGTGCCAATATTGAGATTGAGCCTGCCTCAGGAAAGATCACCGGAAAACTGATGGGGTTATATCAAGAAGAGGAAGGAACGGCTGGCAGGCCAATCCGGCCGAAATCTCTTATCGTCTTGTGTGAAGATGGATCGCGGAGGGCACCGTTGCGGGAGATTCAGAGTTTCCAATTTCTCGACGCCCAAAGCACGCACGGAAATCGACAAAGCCTTGCAACGCAATTACCAAAAGATCAAGCCCAACAGTACCTTTGTAGACATGGTCATGTCAGCGGAAAAAGAAGCGGAAGCGATCATCCAGTACACCATTCCTGCCGCCGCCTGGAAGATCTCCTATCGCCTCCGCATGTCTGATGACCACCCTGCAGAACTTCAAGGCTTTGCGATCGTCGGCAACAACACAGACGAGCACTGGGATCAATTGCATATTAGTGTGGTGACCGGAGAACTGATTACTTTCTCGACGGATCTAGCAGATCGAAAGACTCCCGGGCGAAAGCATGTCAACTTGGTCAGTGACATGGCAATGGGGGCCGTTGATGTTGAAGGAGCCATGGTAGTTATGGCTGATGCAGGAGGACCCGAGTACGAAGGCTCAGATGACCATCTGGGAGGCTCGGACGGAGTGCGACCGCGATCCGCAGATTTTGCCTTCTCGCAACCAACTTCCACGCTTTCCGCAGCAGAGATGGCCTCGACTGAAGTCCGGGACGTTGGTGACTTTACTCGGTTCGAATCTGAGGGTACCGTCTCGATTTCTGCAAAGCATTCGGTCGTCATACCGGTGTTTCGAAGAGAAATTGACGACACTGATTCCATCCTGCACTACAAGCGTGAAAACCACGAAGAAAGACCGTTTCGATCGATTGAATTCAAGAACGAAACATCGTTCTAGCTTGGGCGGGGGCATGCACTGTCTATGAAGAATCAGCATACGCGGGAAGCTGCGTGATCCCGATTCTCAAACCACGTGAGTCACGTTTGCTGCCCCATGCACTCGATACCGGTGTGAAGACAAACCGAGAACATGCAAGTCCTTTTAGCAGTACGCTGATTGCCGTGCACATTGGAGATGGTGTCGTTTCGAGCGCTCTCCAGAAGGCTGGCAAAATTGAGTATTACATCAAGAACAGTTTGGATCGTTCCCAGAAACTTGTGTTGGACCATGATCTTCTTCCTGAAGCCGCTAGTACTCGGGCCACTCTCCGTCTGGCTAACGAACAGACCGAAATCGAGCATAATGAAAAGCTCTCTAGCGGTCTCCGTTATAAGTTGGTGCTGCCGCCCAATTCGGACTGTTGCCTAACGATTCATGAATCAAGTGTCGAAGATAGCGAGATCAGTCTCGTTACGGTGACGAATCAGTCGGAAAGACTCAACTTAGAATGTTTGGAAAAGACATTATTCGCAGCGATGGACCGCTCGCCGACAACGCTCTTATAAAAGCTTGTGTTTCAGCGAACGAAGCATTGCAACAAAAGAAGTCCAAGATCTCGAATGCGGTCGTGCGTTCAGAGCGTTTGATGGAGAGGCAAAATCAGGGATATTCCGTTCCGTTCCGTTTCTT